>NZ_JACDDV010000019.1 GCF_013816785.1 Sphingomonas sp.
AATTGATCGAATATAAAACCTACGCCCAAGCGCTGCCCTACTTCGACCGGCTCGATTACTGCTCGCCGATGTGCATGGAGCATAGCTACGTGCTCGCGGTCGAGAAGCTCCTGGGGCTCGAGGTGCCACTGCGCGCGCAGTACATCCGGGTGCTGATGGCGGAATTGACCCGCATTTCGAACCACATGCTGAACCTCGGCAGCCACGTCATGGACGTCGGCGCGATGACCCCCAACCTGTGGCTGTTCGAGGTGCGCGAGGACACGATGCAGCTGTACGAAGCGGTGTCGGGCGCGCGGATGCACGCCAATTATTTCCGCGTCGGCGGGGTCCACCAGGATATTCCCGAGCGGGTGCTGGCCGACATGAGCGCCTTTCTCGACGAACGCATGTCGCTGTTCGAGGACGCGATCAGCCTGGTCGCCGACAACCGCATCTTCAAGCAGCGCAACGTCGACATCGGCACGGTCGGCAAAGAAGACGCGCTGGCGTGGGGCTTCAGCGGTCCGATGATCCGCGCCGCGGGCATCCCGTGGGACCTGCGTCGCAGCCAGCCTTACGAAGTCTACGATCGGATGGAGTTCGACATCCCGACCGGCACGCGCGGCGACTGCTACGACCGCTTCATGGTCCGGGTCGAGGAAGTGCGGCAGTCGGCGCGGATCATGCGCCAGTGCCTCAAGGACATGCCCGAAGGCCCGATCGGCAGCCTCGATCGGAAAGTATTCCCGCCCAAGCGCGCCGAGATGAAGCAGTCGATGGAAGCACTGATCCACCACTTCAAGCTCTACACCGAGGGCTACCACGTTGCCGCCGGCGAGGTCTATGTCGCGACCGAAAGCCCCAAAGGCGAGTTCGGCGTCTATCTCGTCGCCGACGGCACCAACAAGCCCTACCGCTGCAAGATCAGGCCGACCGCTTTTTCGCATTTGCAGGCGATGGATTTCATGATGAAGGGCCACATGCTTGCTGACGTTACGGCGGTGCTGGGCGCGGCGGACATCGTGTTTGGGGAGTGCGATCGGTGAGGCTTACCGTCCAAGACCAGCGCGAGGCGCGTAATGGCTGAGCGCGCTTTCGCCCCTGACACGCCGCAACTCCGCGCCGAGTGGAGTAATTTCACATGGGACGCGCCGCGCGCGAAAGCCGCGGCGGACATCCTCACCCGCTATCCGGCGGGGCGGCAGATGTCGGCGTCGATTCCGTTCCTCGACCTTGCCCAGCGGCAGGTCGGCGAGATGACGGGGACTCATGGCTGGCTGCCGATCCCAGTGATCGAGTTCGTGGCGCGCGAGCTTGGCATGCCGCCGGTCAAGGCGATGGAGGTCGCCAGCTTCTACACCATGTTCAACCTGGTCCCGGTCGGCCGCTTCCACGTCCAGGTCTGCGGGACAACGCCGTGCATGCTGCGCGGATCTGACGATGTCCTCGCCGCCTGCTTCAAGCGCGGCCTGAAGAAGGGCAAGACCACCGCTGACGGGCTGTTCACGCTAACCGAAGTTGAATGCCTCGGCGCCTGCGCCAACGCACCGATGGTCCAGATCAACGACGACAATTATGAGGACCTGACCGAAGAGCGAATGGCGGCGATTCTCGATGCGCTGGCGGAAGGTCGGACGCCGAGGCCCGGCCCGCAAGTCGACCGCACAACGAGCTGTCCGACAGGCGGCCCGACCACGCTCAAGAAAATGGCCGAGCGCAATTATGATTATCGAGGGCAGTGGTGATGGTGATCGAGGCGAAGCCTCGAGCAAAGCCATTGGCTTTGCTTCCCCTCACCCCGCTCGCCTTCGGCGAGTCGCCCTCTCCCTCAAGGGGAGAGGGACTTTGATCGGCATCATCATCTTCGTTATCATCGCGATCCTTCTCGTTGGGCTGCTGTTCAAGGTGCTCAAGATTGCCATCATCGTTGCGCTGTTGGTCGGCGGGGTGATGCTGTTCAAGACCAAGTTCGGACCGAAGCGCCTCAAATGAGCGTTGTCGCAATCCTTGTCGCCGTCGTTCTGGCGTTCCTCGCCTTCCGCTTCGTCACTGGCATGATCAAGTTCCTGCTGATCGGCGTGGTCCTGATCGCCGTCGCCTGGTTCCTGCTGCACGGGGGCGCGGGATGACGATCACCTCCATCACCGATAAGGACCGCATCTTCACCAACCTCTACGGCTTCCAGTCCGCCGACCTGAAGGCAGCGCAGGCGCGCGGCGATTGGGACAAGACTGCCGACCTGATGAAGGCCGGTCCCGACCCGATTATCGAGGCGATCAAGGCGTCGGGCTTGCGTGGACGCGGCGGGGCGGGGTTCCCGACGGGGATGAAGTGGAGCTTCATGCCCAAGGAGCCGACGCCGGGACGGCCCAACTTCCTGGTGATCAACGCCGACGAGAGCGAGCCGGGCAGCTGCAAGGACCGCGAAATCCTGCGCCATGACCCGCACAAGCTGGTCGAAGGTGCGCTGATCGCCGCCTATGCGATGCGCGCGCGGGCCTGCTACATTTACGTCCGCGGCGAATTCATCCGCGAGACCGAGGCGCTACGCAAGGCGGTGGCCGAAGCCTATGACGCTGGTCTGCTCGGCAAGAATGCGGCCGGCTCGGGCTGGGATTTCGACCTGTTCGTCCACCGCGGCGCGGGCGCCTATATCTGCGGCGAAGAGACGGCGATGCTCGAAAGCCTGGAAGGCAAGAAGGGCATGCCGCGCCTCAAACCGCCATTCCCGGCCGGGGCGGGGCTCTACGGCTGCCCAACCACGGTCAACAATGTCGAGAGCATCGCGGTCGTGCCGACCATTTTGCGCCGGGGTGCGGCATGGTTCGCCGGCATCGGCAACCTCAAGAATGAGGGCACCAAGCTGTTCCAGCTGTCGGGCCATGTGAACACGCCGTGCGTGGTCGAGGAGGCGATGTCGATCCCGTTCCGCGAGTTGATCGACAAGCATGGCGGCGGAATTCGCGGGGGCTGGGACAACCTTTTGGCGGTAATCCCCGGCGGTTCGTCGGTGCCGCTGGTCCCGGCGCATGAGATCATCGATGCGCCGATGGATTTCGACGGGCTGAAGGCGCTTGGGAGCGGCCTCGGCACCGCGGCGGTGATCGTGATGGACAAATCGACCGACATCGTCCGCGCGATCAGCCGCATCAGCTATTTCTACAAGCATGAAAGCTGCGGCCAGTGCACCCCGTGCCGCGAGGGCACCGGGTGGATGTGGCGAGTGATGGAACGGCTGCGCGAGGGCGACGCCGACATCGGCATGATCGACCGCTTACTCGACGTCACCAAGCAGGTCGAAGGCCATACCATCTGCGCGCTCGGCGATGCGGCGGCCTGGCCGATCCAGGGCCTGATCAAGCATTTCCGGCCGGAGCTGGAGCGCCGGATCGCGGCCAATGGGGCGATGCGGGAGGCGGCGGAATGACGATTCTTCCAGTCGTCATTGCGAGCGAAGCGAAGCAATCCAGTCTTTTGTTTGCGCTGGATTGCCGCGTCGCTGCGCTCCTCGCAATGACGCTTTTGTCAGCAGGTTGCGCAAGTTCGAACGGAGATGAAATTGAAGCCTGTCGAGGATTTCTCCAAGGCGGCTTAAGATCGCCGTCAACTTATCAGGAGTTCTCCGTACAAGTATCCGATGGCGAGGATATCGGCCAGTTTGATCGCCGCAATGTTTTCATCGAATATGACGCTGCGAATGCGTTTGGAACTCCTATTCGAGGTACGCAACTCTGCAGTTTCGAGATCGACAAGAAAACGAAGAAACTCGTGTACAAAGCAAAGCCCGCTGCGGTGCTTTCGAGTGTTGATCGTACACTCGGCCGGGGAGATGGAGGCTGTTGCGTTCCCTACAAGGAACTCGATCCCAATGATCCCGCCGCCAACATGACATTCCTCGATAATAATATGGACGCAGGCCAGTAATGCCTAAAGTCACCGTCGACGGGGTCGAGATCGAGGTTCCGCTGGGCGCGACCGTGCTGCAGGCGTGCGAGCTGGCGGGGAAGGAGATTCCGCGCTTCTGCTATCATGAGCGTCTCAGCATCGCCGGCAATTGCCGCATGTGCCTGGTCGAGGTCGCGCCCGGCCCACCCAAGCCCCAGGCGAGCTGCGCGCTGCCCGCCGCCGACGGCCAGATAATCCGCACCGACTCAGCCATGGTCAAGAAGGCGCGTGAGGGGGTGATGGAGTTTCTGCTCATCAACCACCCGCTTGATTGCCCGATCTGCGACCAGGGCGGCGAATGCGACCTGCAGGATCAGGCGATGGCCTATGGCCGGGGCTCGTCGCGCTACGACGAGAACAAGCGCGCGGTCGACGACAAATATATGGGGCCGATCGTCAAGACGGCGATGACGCGGTGCATCCAGTGCACCCGCTGTGTTCGCTTCTCCGAGGAAGTGGCGGGGACGCCCGAGATGGGAATGCTGTTCCGCGGCGAGGATGCGCAGATCACAAGCTATCTCGAAAAGGCGTTGCAATCGGAGCTGTCGGGCAACCTCGTCGACTTGTGCCCGGTCGGCGCACTGTTGTCGAAACCGTACAGTTTCGAGGCGCGGCCGTGGGAGCTGAAGCGGGTTCCGGGAATCGATGTGATGGACGCGGTCGGCACCAACATCCGGATGGACGTGCGGGGGCGGCAGCTGATGCGCATCCTGCCGCGCATCAACGACGCAGTGAACGAGGAATGGGCGCACGACAAGACTCGTCACCATGTCGACGCGCTGGTGCGCGGACGGCTCGACCGGACCTGGGTGCGTGAAAAGGGAAAATTGCGCGAGGCGAGCTGGGGCGAGGCGCTCGACGTTTTCGCTAAGCAATTGACGAAGACGGGCAAGAGCGTCGCGGCAATCGCCGGCGATTTGCTCGATGCAGAGACAATGTATGCGGCAAAAGCGCTGCTGGCGGGGCAGGGGTCGAGCTTGCTCGAAGGGCGGCAGACCGGACTCGAATATGATGTGACGAGCCTTGGGGCGGTGCGGTTCAACACGCCGCTCGCCGAGCTGGAGAACGCCGACGCGATCCTGCTGGTCGGAAGCAACGTCCGCTGGGAAGCGCCGCTGGTCAATACGCGGTTGCGTAAAGCGGCGCGGCGCGGGGCCAAAGTGTTCGCGATCGGGCCGGAAGTCGACTTGTCCTATCCGGTCGAATGGCTGGGCGACGATTTGGCACTTCTCGACAAACTGCCCAAGGCGGCCGCCGACGCCATCGGGAACGCCAAAAAGCCGGTGATGATCGTCGGGCCGGGTGCGCTTGGCGCCGGGGCACTCGGGGCCGCGCTGGCGGCAACTGTCCCATTTATCAAGGGTGATTGGAACGGATTCAACGTCCTTCACATAGCTGCGTCGCGGATGGCGGGGCTGATGCTCGGCTATGCGCAGAAGGGCGGCATTGCCTACATCGAAAAAGCCAAGCCGGAATTGGTCCTCCTCTTGGGCGCCGACGAGGTTCCGGCGGCCAATTTCAGCAACGCGTTCAAAGTCTATATCGGCCACCATGGCGACGCCGGCGCGGCGCAGGCTGATCTTGTCCTCCCCGGCGCGGCTTACAGCGAAAAGCACGGGACCTGGGTCAATATCGAGGGTCGGGTGCAACGCGGCGAACGCGCGACCTTCCCGCCGGGCGACGCGCGCGAGGACTGGACCATCCTGCGCGCGGTCAGCGACCTTATCGGCCGTCCGCTACCGTTCGACGATCTAGGCCAACTCCGCGCGGCCATGGTCGCGGAGGTGCCCGCGCTGGGGCAGGAGGGTATCGTCGACATGCCTTGGTCGCCGCCCCAGCTTGACGCCAAGGCGTCTGGCCCGGTCGCCTACCCGATCAAGGATTTTTATCTCACCAACGCCATCTGCCGCGCCAGTCCGACGATGCAGCGCTGCTCGGAAGAGCTGGTGCACGGCGTCGATTACGCGGAGGCGGCGGAGTGACAAACCTAAGCTGTTTCCCGGCGAATGCCGGGATCCAGGGCAGCTGGAACCGCTGCTGGGCAGCGGCCTGGACCCCGGCCTTCGCCGGGGAACGGGGCATCATGTGACCGCCTACTTCATCTCCCACGGCATGCTGCCTGACTGGGCGTGGTTCCTCGCCACGATCGTCGGCATCTTGGTCATCGCCCTCCCGTTGATGCTCGCGGTGGCGATGGTGATTTATGCCGAGCGCAAGATCTGGGCGGCGATCGCGCTTCGCCGCGGGCCCAACGTGGTCGGGCCGTGGGGCCTGCTGCAGAGTTTCGCCGACGGGCTGAAAGTGTTTCTCAAGGAAACCATCATCCCGTCGAGCTCCAGCAAGGGACTGTTCCTGCTGGCGCCGATCATCACTTTTACCGTCGCGCTGGTGGTGTGGGCGGCGGTGCCGTTCGACGTCGGGGTGGTGCTGACCGACATCAACGTCGGGCTGCTCTACATCCTCGCGGCCTCGTCGCTCGGCGTCTACGGCGTGATCATCGCCGGCTGGGCGTCCAACAGCAAATATCCGTTCTTCTCCGCCCTCCGCGCCGCGGCGCAGATGGTCAGCTACGAAGTGTCGATCGGCTTCGTCCTGATCTGCGTCGTACTTTATTCAGGCACCTTCAACCTGACCGCGATCGTGCTGCAGCAGAAGGGCAATATCGGCTTCGGCCTGCTCAACGGTTACGGCTTCAATCCTTTGCTGTTCCCGATGGCGGTAGTGTTCTTCATCTCGTCGATGGCCGAGACCTTCCGCACCCCGTTCGACCTGGTCGAGGCCGAGAGCGAGCTGGTCGCCGGGCACCAGACCGAATATTCGTCGATGAGTTTCGCGCTGTTCTGGCTCGGTGAGTACGCCAACGTCATCCTGATGTGCGCGCTCAACGCGATCCTGTTCTGGGGCGGGTTCCTGCCGCCGCTCAACATCGGATTCCTCTATTGGGTGCCGGGGATCGTCTGGCTGCTGCTCAAGATGTGCTTCTTCTTTTTCTGCTTCGGCTGGGTCAAGGCGACCGTGCCGCGGTACCGCTACGACCAGCTGATGCGCCTCGGCTGGAAAATCTTCCTGCCGCTGAGCCTCGTGTTCGTCGTCCTCATCTCGGGCTGGCTGATGCTCACCCGCTACGGAGTGCAGCCATGATCACGCGCACCATCAAAGCCTTCACCTTGTGGGAGTTCGTCAAGGCGCATGCCCTGACGCTTAAATATTTCTTCAAGCCCAAGGTGACGATCAACTATCCGTACGAGAAGGTGCCGCAGAGCCCGCGCTTTCGCGGGGAACATGCCCTGCGCCGCTATCCCAATGGCGAGGAGCGGTGCATCGCGTGCAAATTGTGCGAGGCGATTTGCCCGGCCCAGGCGATCACCATCGAGGCCGAACCGCGCGACGACGGCAGCCGGCGGACCACCCGCTACGACATCGACATGGTCAAATGCATCTATTGCGGGCTGTGCGCCGAGGCCTGCCCGGTCGACGCGATCGTCGAGGGGCCGAACCTCGAATTCGCCACCGAAACGCGCGAGGAATTGCTTTACGACAAGGCCAAGTTGCTCGCCAACGGCGACCGCTGGGAAGGTGCCATCGCCGCCAACCTTGCCGCCGATGCGGCCTACCGTTAAGCGCCCGCCCGACGCATGATCCTCATCCTTGCCTTTTACCTGTTTGCCGCGCTGACCATCGGGTCGGCGGTGCTGGTTATTTTCGCGCGCAACCCGGTGCACAGCGTGTTGTGGCTGATCCTGTCCTTCTTCAACGCGGCGGGACTGATGTTGCTGCTCGGCGCCGAATTCATCGCGATGCTGCTGGTGATCGTTTACGTCGGCGCGGTCGCGGTGTTGTTCCTATTCATCGTCATGATGCTCGACATCGACTTCGCCGCTCTGCGCACCGGCTTCACCAAGAATTTGCCGTTCGGCCTGCTGCTCGCCCTAGTTCTGCTGGCTGAAATGATTATCGCGGTGGCAGCGTGGAAGGCCGGACCGGTCACGCCCGCCTCCGCGGGGGCAGGGCCGGCCCTGCCGAATATCGAAGCGATCGGGCAATTGCTCTACACGCGCTTCCTCTACCCCTTCGAACTGGCCGGGCTGATCCTGCTGGTGGCGATGATCGGCGCGATCGTGCTCACCCATCGCAGCCGCGGCGACGCGCGCGGGCAGAATGTCTCACGCCAAGTCGATCGCGTGCCGGGCGAAGCGGTGAGGAATATGCAGCCCGGGGTCGGCGAGGGGATGAAGCTTTGATCGGCCTCACTCACTACCTGACCGTCGCCGCGATCCTGTTCACGCTCGGCGTGCTCGGCATCTTTTTGAACCGCCGCAACATCATCCTGATGCTGATGGCGATCGAGCTGATCCTGTTGGCGGTCAACATCAACCTGGTCGCGTTCAGCGCTTACCTGGGCGACCTCACGGGGCAGGTGTTCGCGATGTTCGTGCTGACCGTCGCCGCCGCCGAGGCCGCGATCGGCCTCGCCATCCTGGTCATCTTCTTCCGCCGCCGCGGCTCGATCGCTGTCGACGACGTCAACCGGATGCGTGGCTGATGGAACTCGCACTTATCGTCTTTGCGCCGCTGGTGGCGGCAATTGTCGCCGGGCTCGGCGGCCGCTGGATCGGGAATACGGCCGCCAAGGCCGTGACCACCGGCGCGCTGTTCTTCTCCTGCGCGCTGAGCTGGGCGGTGTTTTCTATCTTCCTGAGCGGCCAGCATCCGGCGGAGTTGGGCGGCTGGACTGAAATATTGTCGAGTTGGATTGGATCCGGCGACCTGCAGGTCGTGTGGTCGCTGCACGTCGATGCGCTGACCGCGGTGATGCTGGTCGTCGTCACGACCGTGTCGAGCCTCGTCCACCTCTACAGTTGGGGCTATATGGCGGAGGACCCGAGCCAGCCGCGCTTCTTCGCCTATCTGTCGCTGTTCAGCTTCGCCATGCTGATGCTGGTCACCGCCGACAACCTCGTCCAGATGTTCTTTGGCTGGGAAGGGGTCGGACTGGCTTCCTATCTCCTGATCGGCTTCTGGTACCATAAGCCCTCGGCCAACGCCGCGGCGCTCAAGGCATTCGTTGTCAATCGAGTTGGCGATTTCGGTTTTTCGCTCGGCATATTTGGCACTTTCCTGGTGTTCGGGACGGTCTCGATCCCGGCGATTCTCGAGGCGGCGCCGTCGATGGCCGGATCGACGATCGGCTTCGCCGGCATGACGGTCAGTACGATGACCTTGTTGTGCCTGTTGCTGTTCGTCGGGGCGATGGGCAAGTCGGCCCAGCTCGGCCTCCACACATGGCTGCCCGATGCGATGGAAGGCCCGACCCCGGTCAGCGCCCTGATCCACGCGGCGACGATGGTCACGGCGGGCGTGTACATGGTCTGCCGCTTGTCGCCGATATTCGAAGTGTCGCCGACCGCGCTGGCCACCGTCACCTACGTCGGCGCCGCGACGTGCATTTTCGCGGCGACGGTGGCGACGGTCCAAAACGACATCAAGCGTGTGATCGCCTATTCGACTTGCAGTCAACTCGGCTACATGTTCTTCGCCGCCGGCGTCGGCGCCTATGGCGCGGCGATGTTCCATCTGTTCACCCACGCCTTTTTCAAGGCACTGCTTTTCCTCGGCGCGGGCAGCGTGATCCACGCGATGCATCATGAGCAGGACATGCGCTACTATGGCGCACTCCGGAAAGAGATTCCGCTGACCTTCTGGGCGATGGTCGCGGGGACGCTAGCCATCACCGGGGTCGGCATATTCGGCCTCGGGTTTGCCGGTTATCATTCGAAGGACGCGATCCTCGAAAGTGCCTTCGCCAGCGGCACTGTCCACGGCAACATCGCCTTTGCCCTGGGCAGCTTCGCCGCGTTGCTGACCAGTTTCTATTCGTGGCGGCTCATTTTCCTGACCTTCTTCGGCAAAGCGCGCTGGGCGGGCAGCGAGCATATCCAGCACGCGGTCCACCACGAGCATGACGACCAGTCGGAATTGGCGTCAGACCATGACAGCGCCCATGACCATGGCGCGCATGTCGTTCAGGGGACCGCTGGCTATCACCCGCATGAAAGCCCGCTGACCATCCTGATACCGCTCGGCCTGCTGTCGCTGGGCGCGGTCGCGGCCGGGTTCAATTTCCACGGCCAGTTTATCGAGCCCGAAAGCGGTGCCGAATTCTGGCGCGGCAGCATCGCCTTCAGCGAGCACCTCGCCCATGAAATGCATGGCGTGCCCGTGTGGGTGAAATGGACGCCGTTCGCGGTGATGCTGATCGGGCTCGGCATCGCGTATCGCAACTACATCGCCAGGCCCGAGGCGCCCGCCGCCTTTGTCGCCATGTTTGGCGGGGTGCACAATTTCCTGATGCACAAATGGTATTTCGATGAATTGTACGGCGTCCTGTTCGTCAAGCCCGCGATGGCGCTTGGTCGCTTCTTTTGGAAACGCGGCGACGAGCAGACCATCGACCGTTTTGGCCCGCACGGCGCCGCGGTCCTGGTCGGGGTTGGCAACCGGGTCACCGCGCGAGTCCAGTCGGGCTATGTCTACAGCTATGCGCTGGTGATGCTGCTCGGCCTGATCGGCGGCGTCAGCTGGGTGATCTGGTGGGCATCTTGAGCGGCCTGCCGATCCTTTCCCTCCTGATCCTGGTACCGCTGGTAGCCGGCGTCGTCGCGCTGTTCCTGTCGGCCAGTGGCGCGCGTTGGATAGCGTTGATCGCGACGCTGATCGACCTCGTGCTCGGCATATTATTGTGGAGTGCCTACGACCCCGCTGGCGCCCAATGGCAGTTCGTCGAGCGGATCGGGCTTGGCGGACCCAACAACATTGCTTGGGCGCTGGGCATCGACGGGATCGCGCTGATGCTGATCATGCTCAGCGTGTTTCTGATGCCGATCTGCATCGGTGCGTCGTGGCGCGCGATCGAGAAACGCGTGCCCGAATATATGGCGGCGCTGCTTCTCACCGAGACGCTGATGCTCGGCGTGTTCGCGGCTCAGGATCTGCTGCTGTTCTACATCTTCTTCGAAGGCGGCCTGATCCCGATGTATCTGATCATCGGCATCTGGGGCGGTGCCGAACGGATCAAGGCGAGCTACAAATTCTTCCTCTACACGCTGGCCGGATCGGTGCTGATGCTGGTGGCCATGCTGGCGATGATCTTCACGTCGGGCACCACCTCGATCCCCGAGCTGATGACCTATGATTTCGCGCCGAGCCTCCAATGGTGGCTGTGGCTCGCCTTCTTCGCGTCGTTCGCCGTCAAGCTGCCGATGTGGCCGGTCCATACCTGGCTGCCCGACGCCCATGTCCAGGCGCCGACCGCGGGGTCGGTGATCCTTGCCGGGGTGCTGCTGAAGCTAGGCGGCTACGGCTTCATCCGCTTCTCGCTGCCGATGTTCCCCGACGCATCGGCCGAGTTCGTGCCGTTCGTGTTCGTGCTGTCCGGGATCGCGGTGGTCGTCACCTCGCTTATCGCGCTGGTTCAGCACGACATGAAGAAGCTGATCGCCTATTCGTCGGTGGCGCACATGGCGTTCGTCACTTTCGGCCTGTTCGCCTTCAACCGGCAGGGGATCGAGGGCGCACTGATCGTCATGCTTAGCCACGGCCTCGTCTCGGGCGCCTTGTTCCTGTGCGTCGGGGTGATCTACGACCGTCTGCACACCCGCGAGATCGCGCGCTACGGCGGGCTCGCCGATAATATGCCGATGTACTCCCTGCTATTCATGGTCTTCACCATGGCCAGCGTTGGCCTGCCCGGGACCAGCGGTTTCGTCGGGGAATTTCTGAGCCTGATCGGCACTTACGAGGCGTCGAGCTGGGCGGCGATTGTCGCCACGACCGGGATCATCCTCGGCGCGGCCTATATGCTCTACCTGTACTGGCGGGTCGCGTTCGGGACGCAGAGCAACGCCGACGCGGCGGCGATGCCCGACCTCAATGCCCGCGAACTGTGGCTGCTCGCTCCGATCGCGGCGGCTGTGCTGTGGATGGGCATTTATCCTGAAAGCTTCATCGCGCCGATGCGAGCCGATGTCGGCCGCCTGCTGACCCGGATCGACCGCGCAGCGCCGCCGGGTGACGCGCACCTGACCGCCGGCAAGGCCGCGCCCGCCGCTCTGACGGAAGCTCATCAGTGAACCTCGCCGCCATCCTTCCCGAGGCGATTTTGACCATCGGCGCAATCGTTCTAATGATGGTTGCCGCCTTCATGGGGCGCCGCGGCAGCGCGCTCACAACCTGGGCCTCGGTCGCGTTGCTGCTTGCCGCGGCGGCCTCGCTGGTGGGGGCGCCGCAAAGCGATGGCGCCCTGTTCGGCGGGCTGGTCGTCGCCGATGGGTTCGGCGCGTTCGGCAAATTGCTGATCTATCTCTGCTCGGCGGTCGCGATCGTCGCCGCGCACAACTGGTTCGAGCGAGATTTCGAGCATGCCGCCGAGTATCCGGTGCTCATCCTCCTTGCCGCGGTCGGCATGTCGGTGATGGTCTCGGCGACCAGCCTCATCACGCTCTACGTCGGCCTTGAGCTGCAGAGCCTGGCGGCCTATGTGCTCGCCGCCTACCGTCGTACCGACGATCGATCGGCCGAAGCGGGGCTCAAATATTTCGTCCTTGGCGGGCTGGCTTCGGGCATCCTGCTCTACGGCATTTCGCTGCTTTACGGCTTCACCGGCACGACCCAGTTCGACGGCATCGCGGCCGCGTTCGCCCGCGACGGCGCGAATTCGATCGGATTGCTGTTCGGCCTGGTGTTCACCCTTGCAGGGCTCGCGTTCAAGGCCAGCGCGGTGCCGTTCCACATGTGGACTCCCGACGTCTACGAGGGGGCGCCAACCCCGGTCACCGCCTTCTTCGCCTCGGCGCCCAAGGTCGCGGCAGTGCTATTGACCGTGCGCGTCTGCCTCGACGCGCTCGGCCCGGCGATCGACGCGTGGCGGCAGATCATGAGTTTCGCGGCACTCGCCTCGATCCTGGTCGGCGCAGTCGCGGCCTATGGCCAGACCAACTTCAAACGGCTGCTGGCCTATTCATCGATCAACAATGTCGGTTTCGCGCTGATTGGCCTCGTCGCAGGCGGCGCGGCGGGGGCCAGTTCGGTATTATTCTACATGGCGGTCTATGTGGCGATGACGCTTGGCGCGTTCCTGTGCCTGTTGAGGTTGAGGGGCGAGGATGGCGAGCCGCTGGAGGCGATCGATCGACTGTCGGGCCTGTCGCAGTCGCGGCCAGCGCTCGCGGCCGCGCTGGCCTTCTTCATGTTCAGCCTTGCCGGAATTCCGCCGCTACTCGGGTTTTGGCCCAAGCTGCTGGTGTTCCAAGTGGCGGTAGCCGAGGGACTTTATCCCCTCGCGGTGGCCGGCTTCCTCGGTTCGGTTATTGGTGCCTTCTATTACATCAAGATCGTCAAAGTGATGTATTTCGACGCTCCCGAGCGATCGGTCGCCAAGGGCGGCAATGCTGTCGAGGGCGTTTTGATATTCCTGTTGGCGCTGTTCGTCTCGCCGCTCGGCTATTTCCTCATCGGACCGCTCGGGCGGTTGACCGGCAACGCCGCCAGGTCGCTGTTCTGAGACGAATCCGCATCGTCGAGCGTGTAGGCTCGACCAACTCGGCATTGCTGTCCGACGGCCAAGCCATCGAGGGCGACTGGCTGGTGGCACTCCATCAAGACGACGGGCGCGGGCGGCACGGCCGGGTGTGGCAGAGCATCGAGGGCAATTTTCTTGGATCGACCATCGTCCAGTTGCACGCCGGCGATCCGCCCGCCTCGGCATTGGCGCTTGTTGCCGGCCTGGCGCTAATCGAAGCGGTTGCGGCCGCCGCGCCAAGCGTGCCGCTGTCGCTTAAATGGCCCAACGATCTGATGCTCGGCGGGGCCAAGCTTGGCGGTATCCTGCTCGAACGGTCGGGCGAGCGGGTGGTCGCCGGCTTCGGGGTCAACTTGGCCGCAGCTCCCGCAATCGACGGGCGCCAGACCGCCGCGCTCATGCCGACCGCCGATTTGACGCCGCAGACCTTTGCCCCGCTGATCGCGGGCAGTTTTTCGCGACTGCTGAGCGCCTGGCGAAACGTCGAGCCGGCGGCGCTCGCCCAAGCCTGGCTGGCGCGCGCGCATCCGGTAGGCACCCGGCTCGAGGTCCACAGCGGACCGGCTGAGCGGATCGCTGGAACCTTCGACGGAATCGATCTCGACGGAGCGATGCGCCTGCGCCGTGACAACGGCGTGATCGAAGTCATTCGCGCCGGTGATGTTCACCTCGCGTGAGGCTCGCATTTCGCCTCGTGTCGGGCTAGGGCCGCGCCATGCTGCTTGCCGTCGACGCCGGAAACACCAACCTTGTCTTCGCGCTGGTCGAAAACGAAGGCCTAATTCGCGCACGCTGGCGGATCGCCACCGATCCGCGCCGCACCGCCGACGAATATGCCGTCTGGCTTTCCCAACTGCTTGAACTGGAAGGCTTTGCTCGTAGCGACGTCGATCGCGTGATCATCGGCACGGTCGTTCCGCGCGCGCTTCACAACCTCGAAGTGCTGTCGCAGAAATATTTCGGCGTCGAGCCGATTATTGCCGGGCAGGGCAGGGCAGTGTGGCCGATGGCGCTGGACGTGCCCGAGCCGGCCAGTCTCGGCGCCGACCGCGCGCTCAACGTCATCGCCGCCCATGCCAACCATCCAGGCGATCTGATCGTTATCGATTTCGGCACCGCGACGACCTTCGACGTGGTAGATTTTGCGGGGGCCTATAAGGGCGGGATCATTGCGCCGGGCATCAACCTCAGCCTCGACGCGCTGGTCGGCGCCGCTGCCAAGCTGCCCCGCATCGCCATCGCCGCTCCACCGGATGACACCGTCGTCGGCCGCACCACCGAAAGCCAGATGCAGATCGGCGTCTACTGGGGATATGTCGCGATGATCGAAGGTTTGGTGGCGCGGTTGAAAGCCGAGATTGGGCGGCCCGTCACCGTCATTGCCACTGGCGGGCTTGCCGTACTGTTCGATCAGCACACCGATGCATTTGATGCAATTGAGTCCGACCTCACCATCCAAGGGCTGGCGATGCTTGCCGCGAGCGTCGGCGCATGACCCCGGGCGAAGAGCTGCTGTTCCTCGCGCTCGGCGGGTCGGGTGAGATCGGCATGAACGTCAATCTCTACGGTTGCCGCGGCAAATGGCTGATGGTCGATTGCGGTCTGACCTTCGCCGACCATGACTATCCCGGCATCGACCTGGTGCTGCCTGAACTCGAATTCATCGAGGAGCGACGGAAAGACCTAGTCGGCGTCGTCCTGACCCACGGCCATGAGGACCATATAGGCGCGCTGCCCTATATGGCCGCGGATTTGAAGGTGCCGCTCTATGCGACGCCATTCACCGCCGGGCTGATCGCGGGCAAGCTGGAGGAGGAAGGGCTTACCGGGCAGGTCAAGCTTCATGTCATCGAGCGCGGCGGCTCGATCGACCTTGGGCCCTTCCGCGTGACCTATGTGCCGCTCGCCCATTCGATCCCGGAGGGCAACGGCCTGCTCATCGAAACGCCCTTGGGAAAGATTTTTCATACCGGCGATTGGAAAATCGACGAAACGCCCGTCTTAGGCCATCCCAGCTCGGCAGACAGGTTGCGGGCGATCGGCGACCAGGGCGTGCTCGCGCTGGTGTGCGATTCGACCAATACTTTTCAGGAAACCGCGTCAGGCAGCGAGTCGAGCGTCCACGACGGGCTCCGCGATCAGGTGGCGAAGGCCAGGGGGCGGGTGCTGGTTACCACCTTCGCCTCCAACGCTGCGCGGCTGGAAACGATCGGCCGGGTCGCCGTCGAGACCAATCGCCGGCTGTGCGTTGCGGGGCGCAGTCTCGATCGCATTTTGAAGGTTGCCAAGGCCACCGGCTATCTCCGCGATTTCCCCGAACCGGTGCGCTTTGAAGAGGCGATGCGGCTGCCCAAATCCGACGTGCTGATCGTTGCCACAGGTGGCCAGGGTGAGGCGCGCGCCGCGCTCGGCCGGATTGCATTTGGCAGCCATGAGTTGAAGCTTGGCGAAGGCGATACGGTGATCTTCTCGTCCAAACAGATTCCGGGCAACGAGGTTGCCATCGGCCGGATTATGAACGCGCTGAGCGATCTTGGCATCCTGACCGTCACTGAGCGGCAGGCGCATGTTCACGTGTCGGGCCATCCGGGCCGGCCTGAGCTGGCGGCGATGTATGGCTGGATGCGGCCCGAGATATTGGTTCCGGTCCATGGCGAGATGCGCCACCTGCGCGAGCAGGCCCGCTTCGGCCTCAGCCAGGGAATCCCGTCCGTGATGGTCCAGCGTAACGGCGACATCATCCGCCTTGCGCCCAAGGGGCCGACCAAGGTCGGCGAGGCGCGGGTCGGGCGGCTGGTGCTCGACGGCGACGTCATCCTGCCGGCCGATGGCGCGACCATCAACGAGAGGCGCAAGATGGCGCTCAACGGGGTGATCGCCGTCGCCCTGTCGATTGCCGGCGATGGTCGCCTCGACGGCACGCCGCTGATCCGGCCGTTCGGCGTTCCCGTCGAGGAGGACCGCGACGATTTCATCGCCGATGCCGCCGACGCCGCGGCCAAGGCCTATGACGCCTCGGCGCCGGAAGAAAAGATGCGCGAGGCGGTGCGGCTAGCGGTGCGGCGATGCGCGACGTTGTGGACAGGCAAGAAACCGCTGGTCGAAGTGATGCTGGTCGGAGCGGACCGCCCGTGAAGATCGGCTCGATCGTCGCCATCTATTTCTTGTTTTTCTGCTTCGCCGCCTTCGCCCTGCTCCCATTCGGCGTGAGGACCAGCGAGGAGGTCGGCGAAGCGCGAGTGCCCGGCCAGGCTGACAGCGCGCCGCACCGATTCAACCTGAAGCAGCATCTGAAAAAAGCCGCGCTGCTCGCGCTAGTGCTGTTCGCGCTCTATTACGCGAACTGGCAATTTGGTTGGATCACCGTCGACGACCTCGACTTTTACAACTGATCAGCGCCGCCGGTCGATCGCCTGCGCGAGCGCGGCGTACAGTTTGCCCATATCGCTCGACATCAGGGTCACCGCGATCATCCCGCCGTCGCGCTCGGCCAGCACGCGGCGGAGCATCGCTTCGAAATCGTGGACGTAGCGATTGACCGATGACTGGAATTCGGTATCGCCTTCATATTGCGTGGCAATCGCGCGGCCCTCGCTGCCACCCAGCAACCGCACCGCACGGCGGGTGAACACCCCGCGATTGCCCTTCAAATAACTGTTCCATGCCTTGTCGTCGATCTCGTCGCTGAGGATTTTCTGGACGTCGATCGAGGCCGAATTCATTGAGTCCATGAGGAGCGATACGCGCCGCGCGAATTCCTCGCCGCTATCCTTGCGCTGCGCTTCACGGCTGCGTTCGATATGCGCCTCGAGCGCGTTAGCGCTTTGGCCGATTGTCAGCATCTGCGCGGTTAGCCTGTCCGACGCTTCGCGCGCCGTCTCGACCGCGCGAGTCGCGACCTGGTCGAGCTCGATTAGCTTGGCCTCGACACCGTCGCGGACTGCCGCCTCTAGCGCGGCGCGAGTCTGCTGGCCAAGTTGGCTCGCGCTCTCCGGGATCACTTTGGCGATCGCCTCGCGCGCCCGTTCGGCGGCGTGCTTGGCGGCCTCGCGCACCTGGACCAGCGCTGCCACCAGCGCCGGGCCGGTTTCGCCCGACAGCCGTTCGGCTTCCTCGCCGGCCGCGGCCATCGCCGCACTCAGTTCGGTCAGCCGCTGCTCGGCCTGGCTGACGCCAAGATCGACCGAGGTCATCAGCGTCGCCAGCCGTTCCTGCTGCTGCTCGACCCCTGACGCACCCGATTCGATCCGGCTCGCCGCCTCGATCGCCGCGTCGCGTATGGCTTCGGCATGCGGCCAAGCCGCTTCGGTCGAGGCGAGTAGCCGTGCCGCACCGCCTTCGGCATCGGCTAGGGCCGCGGCCATCTCGCCCTGCAAGGTAAGGCCAAGTTGGTCGACCCCTTCGCGCAGGGACATTGTTCGTTGGGCCAGTCCCTCGATCGTCCCGTCCTGGCTTGCCGTCGCCGACGTGAGCGATTCGAGTTCACCGCGCAGCCGCCCGAGTGCGACCTGTACATGGCCTGCGCGCTCGTCCCCGGTGCGCGCCAGGTCGAGGAAACGCTCGTCGAGCGCCGCCAGTCCGCTGTCGAGGTCGGCCATCATCCGCTGGGCCGCGCGATCCTGCTCGGCGACCCGCGCCGACAGTGTATCGAGCGCCGCCCCGGCCGAGCCGATCCGCTCGCCGAGCAGTTCCGACGCGTCGATGCCGGCGCGGCCGATGCCGGCCTGGCTTTGCGCGACCAGGGCCGAAACCGCCGCCGCCTGCGCGTCGATCCCGCTGCGGACCTCGGATAATGCTTCGGCGGCGCGGATCAGCAGCGCGTCGACCATCGCCCCGGCCTCGCCGCCAACCTCGCCGACACGCAGCGCGGCGGCCGCGCCGGCGCTTTCGATGTGGGTCAGCTGGGCGAGCAGTCGTTGCGAGGCCTGGTGGACAATGTCGTCCGCCTGCCGCGCCTGGGAAGCGAGGCTGCCAACGTGCCCTTCAAATTCGGCCGCTTGCTCGGTCGCCGAGCGCCCCGCCTCGCGTAGCGTCTCCGCCATGCGCCGAGCGCTGTTCTCGGCGAGCGGGAGGTCCGTGAGAAGTACACCGATGTCGGTCCGCGCAGACTCCGCTGCCCGGTCAAGCGCTGCGCCATGGTCCGCCAGCGTGCGCGATCCCGCAGCGAAGTCGGCGGTCACGGCGCCGAGCCGAGTCGCCGCCTGGTCGCCGAGGCTGATAAGATCGCCGGCCATCAGGCCGAGCGCGGCGTGATTTTGCTCAATCTGTTGGGACAGTGCGCCCAAAATATCCTGTAGCGAGCGGGCTTCGGTGCGCATTGCGATCACCGACCGGATGAAGCGCTCCGCTTCCTTCCGGCGGGTACGGCCGAACATCAGCCAGACGAGGCCCATCAGCGCCAACGGTCCGGTGAGGATCGCTACCCATTGCGCGATCGCCGGGCTCGATAGCGGCTGGTCGGCCAAGGCGCGGCCCGCCGACCAGGCGGTGTAGCCGGTCCAGGCGAGCGCCAGCAGCGCCAGCGCCCAGCCCAGCACGATCCGTCCGCCAGCGCCGGCCACTTCATGCTCGTCGCGGATCTCGGCCCAGCTCACCCGGTCGAAATAGGGTTCCACCGCCGCCTCCGCGCCTTCGGCCACGGGAATATCCTCGGCTATAGCGGAGGCGCGGGGATCGCTATCGGCGCGATGGGGCTGGCTGATCATGATGAGCGAGTTTACCATCTTTGCTCGCGGGTGAAAGCGGCAAGTGGATATAGTGGCTGGAAATGTCGATCGCGCCTGCCCTATGTCGAGCCGGGCGAGGGGAAGTTCGGCTGCACGCGGGGGATAATATGGCGCTCGGCGCCCTGATTGGTGCTTATCAGGAAGACGATGCGGGCGGGCTTCGCGCGCTGCTGCCACTCGCCGGCCGCACCCTGATCGAATATCAGGCGCGCTGCCTCGCTGCCACCGGCGCGGCACCGGTGGTAATGCTGGTCGAGCGGGTGCCGGTCGCCTTGAACGACGCCATCGAGCGGCTGCGAAGCGAGGGGATCGTGGTGGTTCCGGTCAGCGATGGCGCCGAGGCGGCGACCCGATTCGGGCCCGGCGCGGAGCTGATCCTGCTGGCCGACGGAATAGCCCCTGACATGGGCGACCTGACGATGCTGGTCGAAGAAGCCGACACGGTGGTGATGACCCTCCCCGACCGTGAGGAATTCGCCGATTATGAACGCATCGACGCGAGCCACCGCTGGGCGGGGCTGGCGCGGGTCGATTCGGCGATGCTCGGCGCGACCGCGGCAATGCTCGGCGACTGGGACCTCCAGTCGACCCTGCTCCGCCGCTCGATCCAGGCTGGCGCGCGGCAGCTTCCTTCGGCGGATGGCGACGGACGAGGGCCGTTCATGGCATCGAGCGCGGACGCCATGACGGGGTACGAGCGCCGCCTGCTGGTCGCGTCCCGCACGGCGCGCGAGGATGCGGTCAGCCGCTTTCTGCTGCCGCTGGTCGAGGAAATGGCGACCGAGAGGCTGATGGAAACCGGACTGCGCCCCGCCTGGTTGGTGCAGACCGCCTTGGTGTTGACGCTTGCCGCGGCATTCTGCCTGACGCGAGGATGGAGTTGGGCGGCGATCGCCATGCTCCTCCTGTCGACCCCTCTCGACCTTGTCGCGCAGCGCCTTGCACTGCTTCGGCTGAAGCCGCTCGGCCCGACCATGGCGTCGCGGCGGCTGTTATGGCCCGCGTCGGGGCTGGCGCTGCTCGCGCTCGGCTGGTTTGAAGCGCGGCACGGATCGGGCTGGGGAGCGATGGTCGCAGCGCTCGCTACCGTCGCATTCGGCGAGGCAGCACGGATCGAGCGGGGAACGCGCGATGTGCCAGGCAAGACCTGGTTGTTGTCGCGCCGCAACGCGATCTGGCTGGCGCTGCCGATGGCGATTGGCGGCTGGTGGAGCCTCTACCTTGGCTTCCTTGCTGCGTACGCAGCAGCCAGCTTCTTTCTGGTCCAGCATGTCCGTCACCGCGTCGAACGCGATTGACTGGGCGTTAACCCCGTCTGTTCTATACCGGCGGGATGATGCCCGTGGAATGGCCGCTTGCTGCGCCCGCAGCCGACCGCCCGCTCGACACCGCGCGCCCGCGTGCGGCACGCGAGCGGCTGGCCATCGTGCGCGCTGATTTCTTTCTCGACGAAAGCGGTCGGCTGACCGACGAGGAGCGGTCGCTGATGGCGGCCATGCTGCGCGGCCTGATCAGCGACATTGGTGACGAGATAATTGCGGCGCTGCCGGCCTTTTTGGCGGCCCATGCCGACGCGGGGCGCGACACGCTTTACCGGCAGCTTCGCAACACCGGCCTGGTCGAGCGCGATGGACTGGTCGCGCTCCTCCTTCGCCGGGCCGACGAGCAACAGCTGTCGGCGCGCATGGAACGCGGCGGCGACGCGTTTGTCGCAACCCTTGTCGGTGATGCTGACGCGCCGGTGGCCGACGCGGCCATGGGGCTGACGGTGGCACGCGGCCGACGCCGCGACCGGTTCGGGCGCCTGGGCATCGAATTTGACGACCTTGCCGCGGAAGATGCGGTGGCGCTGGCTTATGCTGTTGCCGGGGTATTGCGGGAGCAGATCGAGGGTGAAGCCGACCAGCTGCTGGCGCTGGCGGCGCAGGCGTTGCTGGTCCGCCACGACGAGGGCAAGCGGCTAGATGCCGCGGTCGCGGCGCTGGCCCGGGCACTCGACGCGGCCGGGCGTAGTGATGACGCCATGTTGGGCCAGATTGCGCAGGCCGGCGACGCCGCGCTGCTCGTCGCGCTGCTTTCCCGGCGGGCCGGGATCGAAGGCGCCGACGGATGGGCATTTTTCAGCGGTGGAGAGGCCATGATGCTGGCTCGGTTGGCCGGTTGCGAGCGGGGTACCGCGGCGCAGATTCTCGCCGCGTTCGACGCGTTGTTCGGCCTTGGCGCGCCCGATCGCGCGATCGAACGGTTCGATGCCCTTGACGACGATCAGGTCACGCGCTGCCGCGGCTGGCTGCGCCTCGACCCTCATTACCGCGCTGCCCGCGACATCCTTGAAGCCCGAAATGGCTAGCGCACCCTCCGACCGTGGGCCGGTCCGCGGGCGCGTCGACGCGGAAGGCCGCTTGGTGTCGGCCGATCCGGATTTGCTGCGCTTGCAGGAAGCCGCGGGATCGAGTCTTGGCGCGCCGTTGGCGCTACCGCAACTTGCCGCCGTCGTGCGCTCGGCGTTCAAGCTGGGCGTCCCCTTGTCGCGCTCGGTGATCGCCGCATCGGCCGATCAGGATTTCGATCTGTGGGTCCGCGCCGAGCCGGATGCCGAGGGCGCGGATTTTTCGATCGAAGGCTGGAAATCGCGCCCGCCCGCACCGCCGCGTCTGACGCTGGTTGGGTCCGAACCTGCCGCGGCCGAAACCGTCGCGGCGCAATCCCATGAATTTACCGTTGATGTCGGATTGAAGATTGCGGCCGTCGACGCTGCGCTAGCCGCGCGCCTTGGTGTGTCGGAAAGCGAGAGCGTGGGTCAGCCGCTGACCCGTTTCTTCATGCTGGTCGACGACGGCGATGGTCAGATGCCGCTGTTAACGGCACTGGGCGGGCGCCAGGATTTCGAGGGTCAGCAGGCCACATTACGGTCAGATCCGAACGTTCGCGTGACCTTGTCGGGCACTGCGAAGCAGGCCGCGACCGGTCGCTTCGAGGGTTTCGAAGGGCACGTCGACTTTGGCGGTGCCGAGGGCCCGGGCGAGGCTCCCGGCCTGTTCGATCCGGCGCTTGACGAGGCGCTCCGGTCGCCGCTCGACCGGATCATCGCCGCCGCCGACCGCATTGTCGATCGCACCGACGGCCCGCTTCGCAGCGAATACGCGGCCTACGCCGGCGATATCTCGGCGGCCGGCCGCCATCTGCTGTCGGTAATTCGGGTCATGACCGAGCAGCCAGGTGGCGATGTTGACCGGATCGACCTCGCCTTGTCCGTCGCCGAGGCTGTCCAGCTGGTCCAAGCGCGCGCCGACGAGCGCGATATCGCCATTGCGGTGGCGGGCGGAGCGTCGCCGATGCCAGCCCATGCCGAGGCCCGCGCCACGGTCCAAATCCTGGTCAATATCATCGGCAACGCGATTCGCCATTCGCCGGAAAAAACCGCGATTTCAATCCATCTTGAGACATCGGGTGGCAAGGCGCGCGTGACCGTCGGTGATCAGGGCCCGGGCATCGACCCGGCCGACCAGCAACGCATCTTCGAACGATACGAGCGGGTCGGCGATGCGCCCGTCGGGACCGGCTTGGGCCTCGCTATCGCCCGCCGATTGGCCAGGTCGATGGGTGGCGATATCGAGCTGCACAGCGCGCGGGGTGAGGGCGCCCGTTTCACGCTCGTGCTGGCGTCTGCCTAGCGCTCCTTGACGGGCACATAGTCGCGCTGCGTCGCGCCGACGTAGAGCTGGCGTGGGCGGCCGATTTTCTGCTCGGGATCGGAAATCATCTCATTCCATTGCGCGACCCACCCGACGGTGCGGGCGATCGCAAACAGCACGGTAAACATTTCGGTCGGAAAGCCGATCGCGTTCAAGATGACGCCCGAATAGAAATCGACGTTGGGATAGAGCTTTTTCTCGATGAAATATTCGTCGTGCAGCGCGATCTGCTCGAGCTCCTGGGCGACGTCGAGCACCGGATCGGAGATGTTGAGTTCCTTGAGCACGGCTTGGGCGGTCGCTTGCATGACCTTCGCGCGCGGGTCGTAATTCTTGTACACCCGATGACCGAAGCCCATCAGGCGGAACGGGTCATTCTTGTCCTTGGCACGGGCGATATATTCGGGGATGCGTTTCACGGTGCCGATTTCGCGCAGCATGTTGAGCGCGGCCTCGTTGGCGCCGCCGTGGGCCGGCCCCCACAGGCAGGCAATGCCGGCGGCGATGCAGGCGAAAGGATTGGCGCCCGACGATCCGGCCAGACGCACGGTCGAGGTCGAGGCATTCTGCTCATGGTCGGCGTGGAGGATGAAAATCCGCTCCATCGCCTTTTCGACGATCGGGTTGATCTCATAAGGTTCGGCCGGGACGCCGAAGGTCAGGCGCAGGAAGTTGCCGGTATAGCTGAGGCCGTTCTGTGGATAGAGAAACGGCTGCCCCACTGAATATTTAAACGCCATTGCCGCCAGCGTCGGCATCTTGGCGATCAGCCGGTGAGAGGCGATCAGACGCTGCTGCGGATCGGTGATGTCGGTCGAATCATGATAGAATGCGGAAAGCGCCCCGACCACGCCGCACATGATCGCCATCGGGTGAGCGTCGCGGCGAAACCCTCGATAAAAGGTCGCCAGCTGCTCGTGGACCATCGTGTGGCGGGTGATTGTGTAACTGAACTCGTCGAGCTCCTTTTGCTTGGGCAGATCGCCGTGAAGCAACAAATAGGCAACTTCCATGAAGTTCGATTTTTCGGCCAGCTGGTCGATCGGAAAGCCACGGTGCAGCAAGATGCCCTGATCGCCGTCGATATAGGTGATCGCGCTTTGGCACGACGCGGTCGAGGTGAAGCCGGGGTCGTAGGTAAACATCCCCGTATCACCGTAGAATTTGCGGATATCGACGACATCGGGGCCGACTGAGCCGTTGAGCAACGGATAGGTGAAATCGCCGCTTGTCGTCTTCAGGGAGGCGGTTTTGTCGGTCATCCATTCGGCTCCAGCGTTTGATCGGCGATGCGCGCCAGGCTCTCGTCTTTTCCAAGCAGGACAAGGACGTCGAAGATACCCGGCGAGGTCGCCTTGCCCGTCAGCGCCGCGCGTAGCGGCTGAGCCAGTTTTCCTAGCTTAAGTCCATTATCCTCGGCAACCTCCCGCACTGCAGCATCAAGGTCGTCGTGCGTCCAACTCACGAGCGATGACAGGGCTGCAAGGGCGAGAGCCAGTAGGCCGCGGGCTTCATCGGTCAGCGAGGTAGCGGCCTTGTCGTCGATAACCAGCGGTCGCGCGGCGAACAGAAATTGCGCCCCCTCGGCCAACTGGTTGAGATCGTGCGCGCGCGCCTTCAGTTCGGGCATCGCGCGGACGAGCAGGTCGCGCGCCGCCTCATCGATGTTCAGCTTTGGAGCGATCAGCGCCGCTAGCCGTCCGTCATCGCCCTCGCGCATATAATGGCCGTTCAGGTTTTCGAGCTTCTTGAGGTCGAAGCGCGACGGGCTTTTGCCGACATGATCTAGGTCGAACCACTCGATCGCCTGCTCGCGGCTGATAATCTCGTCATCGCCATGGCCCCAGCCGAGCCGTAGAAGATAGTTGAACAGCGCTTCGGGCAGGATGCCGAGGTCGTCGCGATAGGTATCGACGCCGAGCGCGCCGTGGCGCTTGCTGAGCTTCGCCCCATCGGCCCCATGGATCAGCGGGATGTGGGCGTAAGTCGGCTCCGCCCAACCCATCGCCCGGACGATCGCCAGCTGGCGGAACGCATTGTTCAGATGGTCGTCGCCGCGGATGACATGGGTCACGCCCATGTCATGATCGTCGACCACTACCGCCAGCATGTAGGTCGGCGTGCGGTCGGACCTCAGCAGGACGAAATCGTCGATCTCGGCATTAGCGACTGTAACTGGGCCCTGGACCAAGTCGTGAAGGGCCGTTTCACCTTCGGTGGGCGTCTTGATGCGGACTACATGCGGTTTGCCGGCCTCCGTATCGCCCGGCTGGCGGTCGCGCCATTCGCTTTCGAGGCGGAATGGGCGGCGCCCGGCCTGCGCCTGCTCGCGCCGCGTGGTTAGTTCCTCGGGTGTCAAATAGCAGCGATAGGCGTGGCCGGCGTCAAGCAGCGCCTCGACCATCTCGCGATGCCGGGCGGAGCGCGCGAATTGGAACACCGGCTCGCCATCGCCTTCGAGACCGAGCCAGCTCAGCCCGTCGAGGATGGCGTCGATCGCCGGCTGGGTCGAGCGGGCGCGGTCGGTGTCCTCGATGCGCAGGTGATATTGGCCGGCGTGGTGGCGCGCGAACAACCAGTTGAACAGCGCGGTCCTCGCTCCGCCAATATGGAGATAGCCGGTCGGCGACGGGGCGAAGCGCGTCACGACCCCCGATATTTGGCTGTTTCCGCTGGTCACTTTTTCTCGCTTGCGCTCCGGCGCGCTTTCCTTTTGTCTGCGCGGGCCGATGGACTGGACGAGCGCCCCTATCATAGAGGATGCGCCGGCGGAACCGGCGCGTGGACAGTTGTCGGTTGCGTTCCTGATCGCGTTCCGGGCACGCGTCGAGGCCCGGCTAGACGCCGAGCGCGCCCAGCTTCCTTTATGGTTCGTCATCGCTTTCGGGGCCGGGATCGCGGGATGGCTGTGGCTACCCGGCCCGCATCAATGGTCCGCGTTCATCGCCTTTGCGCTGGCACTGGCGTCGGCCGGGTTGACCGAGGGCCGCGGACGGCTTGCGCGATCGCTGTTTTGGGGCGGTATGGCGCTGGCTGTCGGCTGCGGCCTTATCTGGTGGCGCAGTGATCGTCTCGCCGCGCCAAGGCTCGATCGGCCGCAAGTTGTCCAGATCGAAGCGCGAGTCGAGGCGCTCGAACCGCGTGCCGCCAAAGGCGATATACGGCTGACGTTGGCGCCCGCCGGCGAGGCGCTTCCGCCCCGCATCCGCGTCACCATTCCCGAGGATGTGGCGCCGCCCGGGCTGGGGCAGGGCGCGACGATTCGGGTCCGCGCCCGCCTTCAACCACCACCGCTGATGGCGCTGCCTGGCGGCCACGACTTTGCGCGCGACGCGTGGTTTCGGAAGATTGGCGCAGTCGGGCGCTCGCTCGGACCGGTCGAGGTCATTTCGCCATCGCGCGGCGGTGGACTGGATGCGCTCCGCGACCGATTGGGAAAGCATATCCGCAGTCGACTTCCCGGTCCCAGCGGGGCTATCGCCACCGCGCTTGCGACGGGCGATCAATCCCCGGTCGGCGAGGAGGATGCGGATGCGATGCGCCGCTCTGGGCTCGCCCACCTGCTGTCGGTCAGCGGTCTGCATATCGCCGCGGTGATCGGCGCAGTTATGTTCCTGGCCCTTCGCGTGCTGGCGCTGAGCGAGCGGCTCGCGCTGCGGTTCAACCTGGTGCTGGTCGCGGCCGGAGCGGGAGCGCTCGTCGGAATTGGCTACACGCTGCTGACCGGCATGCAGGTGCCCACGGTGCGCTCGTGCATCGCCGCGCTGCTGGTCCTTGGCGGGCTGGCGCTAGGGCGAGAGGCGATCAGCCTGCGCCTGGTCGCGGTCGGCGCGCTGGTGGTGATGATCTTTTGCCCCGAAGCCATCGCTGGTGCCAGCTTCCAGCTGAGCTTCGCCGCGGTGACCGCGATCATTGCGCTTCACAAATGGCGGCCGGTGCACGACACACTCGCCGCTCGCGACGAAATCCTGCCAGCGCGATTCGTGCGAAGCCTCGCCGGACTGCTCGTCACCGGCTTGGTCGTCGAAATCGCGCTGATGCCGTTCGCGCTCTATCATTTCCACCGGGCGGGGCTGTTCGGCGTGCTCGCCAACATGATCGCTGTCCCGCTGACGACGTTCATCATCATGCCGCTTGAGGGCGGCGCATTGCTGCTCGACTCGGTCGGGGCGGGCGCGCCCTTATGGGCCGCGACCGGTTGGTCGATCGACCTGATGCTCGCCATCGCCCACCACGTCGGATCGGCTAAGGGTGCGGTGGCGATGCTGCCAACGATGCCCATTTGGGCATTTGCCTCCATGGTTCTCGGCGGCCTGTGGCTGTGCTTGTGGCGATCGCGGCTCAGTCGCTGGGGAATGGTGCCGATCGTCCTGGGAGCCTCGGGAGCGGCGCTGGCGCCGTCACCCGACCTGCTCGTTACCGGCGACGGCCGCCATCTTGCGTTGGTGCGCGAAGACGGGGTTCCGCTTCTTCTGCGCAGCCGCAGCGGCGATTTCGTCCGCGACCTGATGAGCGAGGCGGCGGCTTACGACGGCGATCCGCTCAACCTCGACGAACAACGCTTCGCCCGCTGCACCAGGGACGCCTGCCTGGTCGATATCCTCCGCGACGGACACGCTTGGCGCCTGCTAGCGATCCGCAGCAAGGATCGCATCGATTGGGCGCAGCTGACTCAGGCATGCGCCGATGCCGACATCGTCGTCGCCGAGCGCCGTCTGCCGCGCAGCTGCAAACCACGCTGGCTCAAGCTTGACCGCGCCTATCTCGAGCGCAGCGGCGGCTTGGCCATCTATCTTGGCGAAAGTCCGAATGTCGTAAGCGTTGCCGAGCAGGTACGCGATCACCCTTGGGCCGGCGCGCCTATTCCTCGCCGGCCTTTTGCCACACCGCGAGCTCGCTTCCCGACGGATCGACGAAGTGGAACCGACGCCCGCCTGGAAACGCAAAGATCGCCCGGGCAATCACCCCGCCAGCCTTGATCACCGCATCGAATGCGGCCTCGACGTCATTGACGCGGATCACTGGCAACGGCGCCGACAGTGCGTCGGCCGGCTGACCGTTCAATCCGACATCGACATCGCCATTGGTCGTTGCCGCATAGTCCGGTCCATAATCGGCGAAATCCCAGTCGAATGCCTTGGCGTAAAAGCCGCGCGTCAACTCATGCGCCGTCACGCTCGGCAATTCGACATAATCGATTCGGGCCATTTCAATAGCGCCGGATCAGGCCCGCCAGCCGGCCCTGGATGGTGATTTGCTCGGGGCGATAACGCTGCGCTTGATAATGGCGGTTGGCCGGGTCGAGGCGGACCATCGACCCTTCGCGGCGAAAGGTCTTCAGGGTCGCTTCGGCCTCATCGATCAACGCGACGACAATTTCCCCGTCGCGAGCCGTGTCGACGCGCCGGATGAGGGCGAAATCGCCGTCCAAAATACCTTCCTCGACCATTGAATCGCCTGACACCTCGAGCGCGTAATGCTCGCCCGGCCCAAGCAGCGCTGCCGGTACCGCGAAACCCTCGGTCCCCTGCAGCGCCTCGACCGGCGTGCCGGCGGCAATGCGCCCGTGCATGGGAATTTCGATCGTGTCATTGGCGGGTGCCGCGGCGATCGACGGTGGCGCGGGCATGGACGCCCCGATCTCCGGCATTCGCACAACCTCCAGCGCTCGCGCCCGGTTGGGCAGGCGGCGAATGAACTGCCGCTCCTCGAGCGCGCCTATCAGCCGATGGACTCCCGATTTCGACTTCAAATCGAGCGCCTCGCGCATTTCGTCGAAACTCGGGCTGACGCCCGTTGCCGACAGTCGTTCGTGGATGAAGTTGAGCAATTCATGCTGCTTCGAGGTGAGCATCGGCGTCTCCCGTTTCGGAACGAACGGTGAACGTGTAGGAAACGAAACGGCGCTCGTCAAGCGTCGTGGACGCAGATCGCCAAAAAGGCGGCCAGCAGCGCATGCCCGTGCTCGGATGCGACGCTCTCCGGATGGAACTGAACGCCGTGGACCGGCGCCTCGGCATGCCGTACCGACATCACCGTACCGTCCGCGCTCCAGGCATTGGCCAGCAGCGGTGCGCGCGGGTCAGGAACGTCGAGCGAATGATAACGAGTCGCGCCGAACGGCGATGGCAGCTTCTCGAACAGCCCGGTCCCATCGTGTTTGATGCTGGCGACCTTGCCGTGGACCGGCGCGGTGCGGTCAACCCGCGAACCGCACGCCAGGGCAATGGCCTGTTGCCCAAGGCACACGCCGAGCATGGGATGGCGTCGTTCGATGCAGGCGGCAGCGAGCGCAACCGAGATGCCAGCTTCCTCAGGCCGTCCCGGCCCCGGCGAGACCAGTACGCCGTCGCGCCCGGCTGATAATGCGTCATCTACGTCGATGGCATCGTTGCGTTCGACAAGGACATCGGCGCCCAGCGACTTCAGATAATCGACCAGCATGAAGGTAAAGCTGTCGATATTGTCGAGCACAAGGACGACCGGCGCGCAGCTCAATTGCCCGAGCCGGTAATCCGCTGCTTGGCCGAGGCGATCGCCTTGTCGTTGCGCTTGACGCCTTGCTCCGCCTTCATCGCGGCGAGGAGTTCGGCAGCGATTTCCTCGGAGGCGGTCTGCTGAAAGGCGGCCTGAGTCTGGGCGATCAGTGCTGGGTTGGACAACGCATTGCCCGGCGTGACTCGATTGACCTTGACGATGAAGAAGCCGCGGCCGCCCGGATCGGCGATCATCCGGCTTTTACCGCGAAGTAGGGTGAACAGCATCTTCAGCGGCGCGGCGGCATCGGCGTTGGCCTGCGAGATCTGGATGCGGCGTGCAATAACGGGCTGCGCCGGGGGGAGGGCGACGGCGGATTCGCTGACCGCCTTGGCGAAATCGCTCCCGCCGGCAACCTTGGCGGCAATCTGCGAGGCGACGGCGCGGGCGCGGTCGGACGCCTTGCGGTGAATCCAGTCGTCGCGCACCTTGTCGCGAATGTCGATCAGCGGGGCAGGAGCGGCTTCGGCTATCCGGTCGACCGCAACCAGCGCGTAGCCGGCTTGATTGGGCAAGGTGACGACTTCAGGGTCATCGCCAGCTGCCTGCGCGAAGCCGGTCTTCAGGGCCGGGGCGAGATCGGGCGGTAGCTTGAAGCCGGGAGCACCGCGGGCCGTCCCGGCGCCGGTGATCGGCGGGGTGATGATGACCGGCAGTTTGGCAGCGGCGATGACTTCGGCATAGCTCGACCCGCCGTCGATCATGTCCTCCACCTTGGTCACCAGGTCGGTCAGCGCCCCCTTGCGTTTGTCGGCGCCGAGCTTGGTAAGAATCTCGGCCCGGGCCTGGTCGAGCGTGCGGCCCGAGGCGCCCTTGATGTCGTCGATGCGGATCACGTGCCAGCCAAGGTCTGAGCGTAGCGGTCCGACGATCGCGCCTTTCGCAGCGGCAAAGGCGGCATTGGCCACTGCATCGCCGGCAAGTTGCCCAAACTCGGCCTTGGATTGCGGCCCGACGCTGACATCTTCCGCGCTAAGCCCGGCGGGCGCGGCGGCGGCGGCGAAGGCGGCCCCGCCGCGGGCGCGCGCCACGATTCCATCGGCGGCGGCTTCGTCCTTGACCACAGCCTGACTGATCACGCGCTGCTCGCTACCGCCGTAGGTCGCCTGGTTGGCGCGGTAATAAGCGGCGACTTCGGCATCGGTCGGGACGACCCCCGCTACCGTCTCCGGCGTGATCCGAGCAATCTTCAATATGCGCTGTTCGGGCACGATGTAGCGCTGGCGGTTCTGCACGTAGAAGGATTGAAGGTCGCCGTCGGTCGGAGTCAACCCGGCGCGAAAGGCGTCGACCGGGACCAGCGCCAGCTGTCCCTCGCGCTGCTCGAGCAGCATCGAGGCATAGGGTCGCGCAACTCCGATCGGCACACGCGAATCCACCGCCGCTGGAGCAAGGATGAGCCGTTGGGTCAACGCAACCCCGAGCAGGCGGCGAAGGTCGGCATCGGTCATTTGCTGTTGCTGCAGAAACGCCGCGTAGGCCTGGTCGCTGAACTTGCCGTCGAAGCCGCGGGTCTGCGGCAGGTTGGCGATCTCGGCATCGACCAGCCGTTTCGACAGGGTAAATCCATGGTCGGCGGCGAAGGCCAGCATCGCCCGCTCGTCGATCAGCTGGTCGAGCACAGCGCCGAAGTCGCCGGCCAGGCTGGCATAGGTCGCTTCGGGGTTTTGCGCCTGCGCCTGGGTCAGCACCCGCCGCATCGCTGCGGTCAAGTCGCGGTCGGTGACCTTTTCATCTCCGACCGAGGCAAGCGTGTCGCTGCTCTGCCCGAACCCGCCCATGCTCGATCCGCTGATGTCGGCCAGCGCGAACGAGGCGAGAATGGCGAGCAGGAACATGACCAGGATGGAAGTCCCGATGGCCGATTTGGACAGGCGGCGGAAAAAAGCGAACATGGAGCGGCACATCTCGATCGAAGAGCGGAGGAAGCGCTGCTTTAGGAGCGGACAGCCCAAGGTTCAACGCCTTGGCGCGAGGGCGCGCGATTGCTAGGCGCGGATCGGACAACAAGGGAGAGGGCAGCGATGGCGCGGCGCAAGCTAGTGGCGGGAAACTGGAAGATGAACGGGCTGGCCACCGACCTGGCCGAAGTGGCGGCGATTGTTGCCGCGGCTCGCGATGTTGCCACCGATGTTGCCTTGTGCCTTCCGGCGACGCTGATCGAGCGAGCGGCTAGCGCCGTTCCCGGCTTCACGGTGGGCGGGCAGGACGTCCATGCGGCCGACAAGGGCGCGCATACCGGCTGCGTCTCGGCCGTGATGCTACTCGACGCTGGCGCGCGCCTGACCATCGTTGGCCACAGCGAGCGGCGCTTGGGCCAAGGCGAGGGCGACGCCGACATCAAGGCCAAGGCCGAGGCCGCGCTCGCCGCCGGGCTCGACGTCATCCTGTGCGTTGGCGAAAGCGATGCGGAGCGCGAGGCGGGACGAGCGGTTGCCACGGTTTGCGCCCAACTCGATGCGTCGCTTCCATCGTGCGATGGTGTAAATCTGGCTGTCGCCTATGAGCCGATCTGGGCGATCGGCACCGGCAAGATCCCCTCGATCGACGACATCGGTGAAATGCACGCCGCTCTGCGCGGCCGGTTGGTCGCGGCCTATGGCGAAGCGGGCGACGCGGTTCGCTTGCTTTACGGTGGCTCGGTCAAACCGTCGAACGCTGCCGAGATTTTCGCGGTGCCCGATGTCGATGGCGCGCTAGTCGGCGGAGCCAGCCTCAAAGCCGCCGATTTTCTCCCGATCGTCGAGGCGGCCGCTTCGCGTTGAACATTGCCACCCGCGCCGCTATCTGACGCGCGACATTTCATTTTTCTGACAGGCTGCTTCCCTCATGTTCACCTTCCTGCTGATCGTCCAGACGCTGGTTGCCGCTTCCCTCGTTGCGGTGATCCTGATGCAGCGCTCGGAAGGCGGCGGGCTGGGCGTCGGCGGATCGTCGGCGGGGCTTATGACGGCCCGCGGCGCGGCCGATTTTCTGACTCGCGCGACCTCGATTCTCGGTGGTTTGTTTATCGTTCTGTCGATTCTGCTCGCCGCGGTCGCCGGGGTCAGCCGCGAATCGACCAAGGTCGACACCACGCTCGCTAAGGAACAGCCGTTCAAGCCGACCAGTCAGACACCGACTGTGCCGGCCGCACCCGCCGGCAATGAAGCCGAGCCGGCGGTGCCGCTCGCGCAATAGTTTCACGATTTTTTTCGGCAGGATTTGATTCGCGCGCTTGCCAGCAGGCGGCGGCAGTCACTAAGGCTCGTCTCCCATGGCGCGGTATATTTTCATCACCGGCGGCGTGGTCTCTTCGCTTGGCAAAGGTCTGTTGGCTGCCTCGTTGGGGGCGCTCCTCCAGGCGCGGGGCTATTCGGTCCGTATTCGCAAGTTCGATCCCTACCTGAACGTCGATCCGGGAACGATGTCGCCCTATCAACATGGCGAGGTCTACGTCACCGATGACGGAGCCGAAACCGACCTCGATCTCGGCCATTACGAGCGGTTCACCGGCGTCTCCGCCCGGCAGAGCGACAACGTCACCTCGGGCCGCATTTATCGCGACATCATCGCGCGGGAGCGGCGCGGCGACTATCTCGGCGCGACGGTTCAAGTGATCCCCCACGTCACCAACGCGATCAAGGAATTCGCGCTGGCCGACACCGACGCGCTAGATTTCGTCATCTGTGAGATCGGCGGGACCGTCGGCGACATCGAAAGCCTGCCGTTCGTCGAGGCGATCCGGCAGCTCAAGAACGATCTCGGCCGCGGCCAGTCGGTGTTTGTCCATACGACGCTGGTGCCCTATCTCGCTGCCGCCGGCGAGCTTAAGACCAAGCCGACCCAGCACAGCGTGCGCGAACTGACCAGCTACGGCATTCAGCCCGACATATTGCTGTGCCGCGCCGAGCGCGAAATTCCCCAGAGCGACCGGGCCAAGATCGCGCTGTTCTGCAACGTCCCCGTGTCGGCGGTGATCCAGGCGTTGGACGCCCGCTCGATCTACGACGTGCCGCTGCAATATCACGCGGAAGGGCTCGACGACGAAGTGCTGCGCGTGTTCGGCATCGAGGGGGCGCCCGATCCGGATCTTGCCCGCTGGGCGGACATCATGGACCGCGTTGATCATCCCGAGGGCGAGGTGACGATCGGCGTGGTGGGCAAATATATCGGGCTGCCGGACGCCTACAAAAGCTTGCGCGAGGCACTTGTGCACGGTGGCATCGCCAACCGGGTGAAAGTCCACATCCGTTGGCTTGACGCCGAGCTATTCGAAAAGGACGATGCCGACCTTGCCGCCGAATTGGAGCCGCTGCACGGCATCCTTGTCCCGGGAGGCTTCGGCGAGCGTGGCAGCGAGGGCAAGATCGCCAGTGTTCGCTTTGCGCGCGAGCGTGCGGTGCCGTTTTTCGGCATTTGCCTCGGCATGCAGATGGCGTGCATCGAGGGGGCGCGGAACATCGCCGGCATCGCTACCGCCTCGACCACCGAGTTTGGCGCCACCGCCGAGCCGGTGGTCGGCCTGATCACCGAATGGATGAGCGAGGAGGGGTTGCAGAAGCGCTCCGCCGACACCGACATGGGCGGGACGATGCGGCTCGGAGCCTATCCGGCGACCCTCAAGGGCAACAGCCATGTCGCGACTATCTACGGCAAGACCGAGATCAGCGAGCGCCACCGCCACCGCTACGAGGTCAATGCCCATTACCGCGACTCGCTCGAAAAGGGCGGGCTCGTCTTTTCCGGCCTTTCGCCCGACGGCGAGCTGCCCGAGATCGTCGAGCGGCCCGACCATCCTTGGTTCATCGGCGTCCAGTTCCACCCCGAGTTGAAGAGCCGCCCGTTCGACCCGCATCCGCTGTTCGCTGGCTTCGTCGCTGCCGCGGTCAAGCAGTCGAGACTGTTCTAACCTGCCGGGGCAGGTTGAAGGCTCGACAGACTGTCTGACCCGGATTCATTTGCCGTTCATCCAGGAGATCGTTACGTCGGCGGCATGCAGGGGAAGTTGATCATCTCATTGATCGCGTTGGTGGGGCTTGCCGCGCCCGCGGTGGCCAATGAACCGCCGCGTCGCCCCGCCTGCTCAAAGCCCGATCCGCGCCCGCCGCAGGTGCAACCCAAGCCGCGCAAGACCGAGGCGTGTCGGATGCCCAAGGCAATTCCGCCGGTGGTCGATCCGACCCCAATGTTCCTGCTCTAGGTCGCGCCCACTCTTCTTGCCGCCCGTGCCCAGCGACCCTAAGTGCCGCCCATGACCAACATCGTTTCGACCCGCCTGCTTGTCCTCGGCTCCGGCCCCGCCGGCCTCACCGCCGCCATCTACGCTGCGCGCGCCGGCCTGTCGCCGGTCGTGATCCAGGGCATTCAGCCCGGTGGGCAGCTGACCACAACCACCGACGTCGAAAATTACCCCGGCTTCCGCGACGTCATCCAAGGTCCCTGGCTGATGGAGGAGATGCAAGCGCAGGCCGAGCATGTCGGGACCAAGTTCATTTGGGACCATATCGCCGACGTCGACGTGTCGCGTCGCCCGTTTGTGCTGAAGGGCGACGGAGGCGCCGAATATCATGCCGACACGTTGGTCATCGCCACCGGCGCTCAGGCCAAATGGCTCGGCCTGCCGTCGGAAGAGCATATGAAAGGCAGGGGCGCCTCGGCTTGCGCGACCTGCGACGGATTTTTCTATCGCGGCAAGAAAGTCGCGGTGATCGGCGGCGGCAATACCGCGGTTGAGGAAGCGCTCTACCTAACCAACCACAGCCACGACGTGACGCTGATCCACCGCCGCGATACCTTTCGCGCCGAGAAAATTCTCCAGGACCGGCTGTTCGCGCATCAGAACATCAAGGTCATCTGGGACAGCGAGGTCGCCGAGTTTGTTGGCGGCGGCATGCCCGAGGCGCTGGTTGGATTGGACGTGCGCAACGTCAAGACCGGCGCGATCACGCGGATCGACGTCGACGGCGCTTTCGTCGCCATCGGACACAAGCCCGCGACCGAGCTGTTCCAGGGCAAACTCGAGCTCGATTCGGACGGCTATATCGGAGTCGAGACCGGCACCACCCGCACCTCAATCCCGGGCGTGTTCGCCTGTGGCGATGTCATGGACAAAATCTACCGCCAGGCGGTAACCGCCGCCGGAACGGGCTGCATGGCGTCGCTCGACGCCGAAAAATTTCTCGCCGAGGAAGAATTCGAGGCGCTTCAAGCCGCCCAGTAAATTATCGCAGCGCCATCTTCCGCGCAAACGCCAGCAACCGCCCGAAACTCATTAAATCCTCAGCCTCGACGTCGTCATCCTCAATTAGTACGCCGAGCCGCTCCTCGATCCCGGTCAGCAGAGTCGCGACTGCCATCGAATCTAGCTCGGGCAGCGCGCCGAACAGCTCGGTCATCTCCCCGAACCCTGCGACCCTCGTCGTCGACAGGCCGAGCGTGTCGACTAGCAACGCGCGTAGCGTCGCCTCAACCTCTTCGGCGTCCCGTGTTGCCACGCTGAGCTTCCCCTGCTTCATCGGAGTGCGCCCGTAAGCACTGCCTTGGAGGGAGGCAAGCTTTGCACCCCCGGACGACCATCGCTAGGCCCGACGGCGTGAGGCTGGATCCGACGCCCTATCCACTCGACCATTTGACCCTGCGCGGCGCGTGGGACGATCCGGCG
>NZ_JACDDV010000085.1 GCF_013816785.1 Sphingomonas sp.
TCATCGTGAACATAGCGCGCATGCCGCCAGTTTCGGGGCCGATCAGCCAGCCGGTTGCCCCGCCTCCTGCAAAATTACCGGCGTCGCCATAGCTCATTACGCAAGTCGGCGAGGCGTGGATGCCCAACTTATGCTCGATCGACACGCAGCGCAGGTCGTTGGGCGTGCCGCCGGGCAAGATCTTCGGCACCAGGAACAGCGAAATTCCGCGCGTCCCCTCGGGCGCGTTGGGCGTGCGCGCCAGCACCAAATGGACGATCTGCTCGGTCAGGTCATGCTCGCCATAGGTGATGAAAATCTTGGTACCCTTGATCGCCCATGACCCGTCGTCGTTGGGCGTCGCCCGGCTGTTGAGCGCGCCGACGTCGCTGCCCGCCTGAGGTTCGGTCAGGTTCATCGTCGCCGGCCATTCGCCCGACACGATTTTCGGCAGATAGTCCCGCTTCAGCCCGTCCGATCCATGCGCCTGTAGCGCTTCGATCGCGGCCAGCGACAGCATCGGGCACAGCGCGAAGCCGATGTTGGCGGCATTCAAATCCTCCATCAGCGCCGCAGAAAGCGCCAGCGGCAGGCCTTGCCCCCCGTGCTCCTCGTTCGCGGCCAGTGTCATCCAGCCGCCCTCGACAAATGCCTGATAGGCGGCGCGATAGCCGTCGGGCATTTTGACCGCGCCATTGTCCCACCGCGCGCCGACCGTGTCACCGATGCGGTCAAGCGGTGCGAACTCGCCCTCGGCAAGCGCTGCCGCTCCCTCAAGCACGGCATCGACCGTGTCGCTGTCGGGCGCGCCGTCGATCTCGCCGATCCGCACCACTTCGTCGATGACGAGGCGCTGGTCGCGAATAGGGGCGGTGAAGCTCATGACGGGTCCCTTGATGCGGCTAGGCTTCAGCTATAGCGGCGAGGGCATGGCGCTTCCACCCGACACGCGCGTGATGCCGTTCGATGCCGAGGCGATCGCCGAGGCGTCGCGGCTGATCCTCGCCGGGCAGCCGGTGGCGATGCCGACCGAGACGGTCTACGGCCTCGCCGCCGACGCGACCTCTGCCGTCGCCGTCGCGCACATCTACACCGCCAAGGGCCGCCCCAGCTTCAATCCGCTGATCGTCCATGTCCCCGACTTCGGCGCTGCCGAACGCATCGGCAACTTTGACGAGCGAGCGCGCGCGCTCGCGATCGAGCATTGGCCCGGACCGCTCACCCTGGTCGTCCCGCTACGCGACGGCGCGGGCATCGCCAGCCTCGTCACCGCTGGACTCGCCACCGTCGCGCTGCGCGTTCCCGCCCATCCGGCGATGCAGGCGCTGCTCAAGGCCTGCGCCCGCCCCCTCGCCGCCCCTTCAGCCAACGCCAGCGGCCTGATCAGCCCGACCCGCGCCAGCCATGTCCTCGCCTCGCTCGGCGGGCGCATTCCGCTGGTGGTCGACGGCGGCGCAACCCAGCGCGGGATCGAATCGACCATCGTCGCCGCGACCGGCGGCCCGCTGCGGCTCCTGAGGCGCGGCCCGATCGAGATTAATGACCTCGCCATCGAACAGCCCGCGGGGATCGAAGCGCCGGGCCAGCTCGCCAGCCACTACGCTCCGTCGAAGCCGCTGCGCCTCGACGCGACCGAAGCACGCGACGGCGAAACACTGATCGGTTACGGCCCGGTGGCGGGTGATCTATCGCTGAGCGGAACCGGCGATCCAGTAGAGGCGGCCGCGAAGCTGTTCGACCTGCTCCACCGCGCGGACGCGATGCCGAAGCCGAAGATCGCCATCGCCCCAATCCTCGGCAACGGCATCGCCGCGGCCATCCGTGATCGGCTCAAACGGGCTGCCGCGCCGCGTCCTTCAACCGCGCCTGATAGCTCTTCCTGAATTTCTGCAGCTTGGGTGCGATCACCGCCTGGCAGTAGGGGTTGCTGTTTCCTTCGCGGGCGAAATAATCCTGATGATAATCCTCGGCCGAATACCAAGTCGAGGCCGGCTCGATGGTCGTCACCACGCCGCCGCCGCGCTCGTCGTTGGCGCGCTCAATCGCCGCCTCCGCCGCCCCGCGCTGCTCTTCATCCAGCGGGAAGATCGCCGTGCGATATTGCGTCCCGACATCGCCGCCCTGGCGGTTAAGCTGGGTCGGATCATGCGTCGCGAAGAAGATGTCGAGCAGCTCGGCATAGCTGATCTGATCATTGTCGAAAGTGACGCGGACCGCCTCGGCATGGCCGGTGTCGCCGCCGCAGACCTGTTTGTAGGTCGGGTTGGCCGTCTGGCCGCCGATATAGCCACTTTCGACCGTCTCGACCCCGACGACATCGAGGTAGATTGCCTCGGTGCACCAGAAGCATCCGCCCGCCAGTATCGCGACTTCCTTGGCCATCATCTCGCTCCTTCATTCGACTGAAGCGAGATAGGAACGGCGATGCGCGAAAGAAAGGTCTAGCGCTTGATGCTCGACTTGAGCGTCGCCATTTCGAGCCGCTTGCCGATCCAATCGGCGAGCTCCTCGAAGGTCAGCGGCTGGTCGAACACGATGCCGGCCTTGCGGTCGGAGTACCAGCGCACCTCGCCACGCACCGGGCGAAGGCTTTCGACGACCACGATGACCTTGTGACCCAGGCAATATTCCTCGATCGGCTCGACCTTGATCCCGCCTAGGGAAATGTCGTGCACGTCGACCGTGTAATAGCTTTTGTCGAGCTTGACGTTGGCCTTGCAATTAACCTCCAACCGCGGCGGGCGCGCGCGGAAACCGTGGCGCGGCTTGCGGCCAGCCAGCATCTCGCCGAGGTCGATATTCTGTTCGAACTTGAAGCCTGCGGTCCCTTCGCGAATCCACACCACATTGGCCGGAATTCGCTGCGATGACAGCTCGATCGAAACGACGTCGCCGACCCGCACCGCGTGGCCGACTTCGGCCATCAGGCCGCCGGCTGACATGTTGCGCACGCGCACCAGTTGCTCGCGGCCGTTTTCCTCGATGATCTTGGCGACCCGCAGCATGGCGAGCATGCGCTCGTCGGAGCGCCGCTCCGGCGGGCGCGGCACCGCGGTCGATAGCGAGAAGGTGGTCGACTCGAAGACGATATTGTCCTCGCCCAGCGGACGCTGCGGCTGTTTGCGCCGAATGAGTGTGCCGAACATGCGGGAGGTCTCCCCCAGAACAAAGTAATATGGCGTCAATTCGGGACATTAGTGGTTTCGGGGTTAATATCCGGTTTCGAGCGTTTGACGGTGCAAGCGAAAGCTGTTGTGGATTGGCATTGACCGTTCAACCGGTGTTGGAGTCCAGACGGGAATGAAGCTGCCGCAGTTGCTGTTGATCGATGACGAGCCGGCGCTGGCCCAGTTTGTCGCCAGGGCCGCCGACTTGTGCGGATTCGAGCCTGTGATTGCCGAGCAGGACCAGCAATTTCGCGCCAAATTCCTCGAAAACCGACCGCAAATGGTTGCGCTCGACCTTGGCATGCCGGGGATGGATGGGGTCGAATTGCTGCGCTTCCTCGCCGAGCAGGATTTTCAGCAGCCGGTGCTGATTATCTCCGGCTTCGACCGACGCGTGCTCGACAGCGCGTTCCGGCTGGGCGCGGCGCTTGGCCTCACCATGGTCGGTCCGATCGAGAAGCCGGCGCGGCTTGAGGATCTGGAGGCAATCCTGCTCAGCCAGAGACCCTCGCTCGTGCCATGATCGCCGCGGCCGACCTTGGGCTGCTCGACGGGTTTGAGCGGGCGTTGCTGAACGGCCGCCTGCGGATGGCGTATCAACCCAAGGTTTCGCTCGTCGACGGCAGTTTGAAGCGGGTCGAGGCGCTGGTCCGATGGGACGATCCGAAGCTTGGCGCGGTGCCTCCCTCGCGCTTCGTGCCGCTGGCGGAAAAATACGGGCTGATCGACCCGCTCACCCAATGGGGACTGCGCACCACGCTGCGCCAATGGCTGACGTGGCGCGACGCGGGCCTGGACACCTGCTTGGCGTTCAATATCTCGGCCCTCAGTCTAGATCAGCTCGATTTCCCCGACCTCGTCGAACGCATGTGCCGCGCGCTCGCCGTGCCCACCGAACGGTTGGTGCTCGAGCTGACCGAGGGCGCTACGCAGCCGTTGGTCAAGCTGATGGACACGCTGACCCGCTTCCGCATCAAAGGCATCGGCCTTGCGATCGACGATTTCGGGATCGGCTATTCGTCGCTGATGCAGCTTCGCCAGCTGCCCTTCACCGAGGTCAAGATCGATCGCTTCTTCGTCGACGACGCGCCCAGCTCGAACGAGTCGGCGGTGGTCGTGCGGACGATCATCGACCTCGCTCATGGTCTCGGCCTGACCGTCACCGGCGAAGGGATCGAAACCGTCGAGCAGTTGCGCCTGTTGCGCGACATGGGCTGCGATGTCGCCCAGGGCTACCTCATCTCCAAGGCTCTTCCACCCGGTGAGTTGGCGAGTTGGTACAAGGGCTGGCAGGCGCGCTGGCCGTCGCTGATCGACGACCGCCCCGCCATCGCCCCTAAGCCTCGAGGTCGAACCGCACGCCCTGCGCCAGCGGCAGCGCCGAGCCATAGTTGATGGTGTTGGTCGCGCGCCGCATATAGGCGCGCCAGCTGTCCGACCCGCTCTCGCGTCCTCCGCCGGTTTCCTTCTCGCCCCCGAACGCGCCGCCGATCTCGGCGCCCGACGGCCCGATGTTGACGTTAGCGATGCCGCAATCCGATCCCACCGCCGCCAGAAATCGCTCGGCCTCGCGCAGGTCGGTGGTGAAGATCGAGCTCGACAGGCCCTGTGCCACCGCATTGTTGAGCGCGATTGCCTCGTCGAGTGTGTCGTAGCGCAGCACGTAAAGGATCGGCGCGAACGTCTCGAGCAGCACGACACCCGCCTGCTCGTGCACCTCGACCACCGCCGGGCGCACCAGCCGCTCGCCAAGCCGATCGCCGCCATGGACAATGCCGCCCTGCCCGCGCGCGGCTTCCAGCGCGCACTCCATGCCCGCGACCGCAGCGTCATCGATCAAGGGTCCGACCAGCACGCCGCCCTCGCGCGGATCGCCCACTGGCAAGCGCGCATAAAGCGCCGCCAGCCGCTCGACCAACCCCTCGGCGATCGAGCGATGAACGATCAACCGCCGCAGCGAGGTGCAGCGTTGCCCCGCCGTCCCGGCCGCCGAAAACAGAATTGCGCGCTCGGCCAAATCGAGCGCCGCGCTCGGCGCGACGATCATCGCGTTGTTGCCGCCAAGCTCGAGCAGCGAGCGCCCGAACCGCTCGGCGACGAGCGGGCCGAGCGTGCGGCCCATACCGGTCGATCCGGTCGCCGACACCAGCGCCATGCGGGGGTCCTTGGCGAGCGCCTCGCCGACCTCGCGCCCGCCTTGCGCAAGCTGTGCAAGCCCGTCGGGCGCATCGCCGAACCGCGCCAGCGCCCGGCAAAACACGGCCATCACCGCCGCGGCGGTCAGCGGAGTCTTTTCGCTCGGTTTCCACACCACGCTATCGCCGCACACCAGCGCCAGCGCCGCGTTCCACGCCCACACCGCGACCGGAAAGTTGAACGCGCTGATAATCGCAACCGGCCCAAGCGGATGCCATTGTTCGATCATCCGGTGGTCGGGCCGCTCGCTGGCGATGGTCAGGCCGTAAAGCTGCCGCGACAACCCGACCGCATAATCGCAAATGTCGATCATCTCCTGGACCTCACCCAGGCCTTCGGACAATATCTTGCCCGCTTCGAGCGTTACCAGCCGGGCAAGCGGCTCCTTCGC
>NZ_JACDDV010000020.1 GCF_013816785.1 Sphingomonas sp.
TCCCAGGCCGCGCTCCGGCGAGTGTTCCATCGGGCAGCGCCGATGGCTCATATGTTAGTGCGGCGCGTTTGCCCCGTGCAGCGGCGGTGATCAACGCTGCCGAGCCGAGCGAGCCTACCTCCTCGTCCGCATTGAGCACCACTTCATAGCCGAGCCTGTCGCGCATCGGGCTCGCCTCGAACGCCTTCAACGCGGCGAGCATGACCGCAATCCCACCCTTCATGTCGGCCACGCCGGGGCCGCCCAGCACCTTTCCGGGCTCGATCCATTGGAGCGATTGGAAGGGATGGTCGGTCCCGAACACCGTGTCCATATGACCGGTGAATAGCAATTGCAGCGCGGTTTCGGGTCGAACCACCAGGTGAAGGTTGCGGCCATGGTCGATGGCGATCGGTTTGCCGTCGGGGGCGATCGCCTCGATCGGCACCGGATCGATCAATCGAAGTTCGCCGGGCAGCGCGGAAAATGCGTCCGCAAGAAGTCCGGCCATCGTTTCAAGTCCGCCGAGATTGCGCGAGCCACTGTTGATAGCGGCCCAGCCCTCGACATGGTCGAGCATCGGTTCCGCGGTGGCCCGTTTGGCGCAGTCTTCCTCGATGCTGGACAGGGCCCCCATCGCACTTCCCTAGCGAGACAAGCGGGTGAACGCTACTCCGCACCACCTCCACAGGAGGCCTTTGAATTCCCTTGCTAGGCGGCTCTGTGCAGGAACCTTAGTCGCTGAATCGAGTAATGACGGAGTCAGCCGATTGCTGCGCGACGTGACATGAATGGCATCGCTTCATCCTCGCATCAGGAGCGATCACGCGATTGTTGCGATCGCCGCCCGCGAACTCCTCATATCCCCACCCGCTCGTTGAGCGGAAGCGCCGCGCATCTTTCTGCATCACATCGATGAATTTTCGCTCGGCGGGTTGCGGCCCATTGCTTTCCGTTCGGACCCGATGGAGATCGAATATGAGCATCGCGCCGTCGGGGAAACGTCCGCTGCGATAGCCTCGGAGCGCCTTGGCGTTGCCGTAGATGTTATACATTCCTTCGTATGGACCGTATGCTGGCCCGTTCACTCCGCTCTTTATATGTGTCCAGCGGCGAAATCCCTCCGGATAGTCGACAAGCGCACTGCGTTGGGATGCGCCGAGCAGGAGCAGCAATGCTGTCGCTGCCATTGCTCTGATTGTGCGCCGAAGAACCATGGAGTGCTCTCCAGTTGCTGTTGTGGCCGTGCCGATCATTGCCGCGTGCTTGCGGAGGCGCGGCATAGCTAGGGGATGAGGTGGGGATTGTGAAGTCATGAGGGGGTGAGTGGCGATGAATGCCCCCGAGCGTCAGAAATTGCGGCCGAAGACAGGGGTTCTACGGTTAAAATGGCGAACGCGGCCGAAAGCAAGGGCTCGTCCCCGGCGGCTGGCGGTCAGGCGCCAAGTCGAGGCGCGAACTCGCGCAGCAAGCGTCGATAGAGGTCGCGCTTGAACGGGACGATCAGCTCTGGAAGCAGCTTGGACTCGACCCATTGCCAATGGCTGAATTCGGGATGTTTGGTGGCGATGTTTACATCGTCATCGCTCCCTAAAAACCGCGCCAGATACCAGTCCTGGATCTGCCCCTTCCACTTGCCCTTCCAAAGCCGCGCGGCGATCGCTTCGGGGATGTCGTAGCGGAGCTGCTGCGGATGACAGGCGATCTGCTCGACCAGGCGCGGCGCGATCCCGGTCTCCTCCTCCAGCTCGCGCAGCGCCCCGGCCCAGCTGTCCTCGCCCTTGTCGAGCCCGCCCTGCGGCATCTGCCACGCCTCGTCGCGATTATCGATGCGCCGCCCGACCCAGACGAGGTTTTCGCGGTTGAGAAGCATCACGCCAACCCCGCGGCGATAAAGATGGTCGTCGTTGGTCATCGCGGTTCCTCGTCGCCCCAGAGCGTCATTGCGAGAAGCGAAGCGACGAAGCAATCCAGTTCGCGCCGCTGGATTGCTTCGCTTCCGCTCGCAATGACGGATGATGAAAGGGTGGCGAAGCAGGTGCGCCAGTCGTAAGGGTATCCAAAGCGCTACTCATAGGAATGATCGCATGGCCTCGGCCACCCATCTCATCACCGAACAGGAATCCCACGCCCATCCGCTGATGGAGGCGGTCGTGGTGCGCTTTGCCGGGGACAGCGGCGACGGAATGCAGCTGACCGGGGGCCAGTTCACGCTGTCGACCGCGCTGGCCGGCAACGACCTTGCCACCTTCCCCGATTTTCCGGCCGAGATCCGCGCGCCGCTGGGGACGACGTTCGGCGTTTCGGCATTTCAGATCAATTTCGGATCGACCGCGATCGAGACCGCCGGGGATCAGCCCGACGTGCTGATCGCGATGAACCCGGCGGCGTTGAAGGTGAATTCGCGGGACCTTCGCGATGGCGGCCTGATCATCGCCGACGAGGGCGAGTTCACGCAGCGCAACCTGACCAAGGCGGGCTATACCGCCAATCCGATCGAGGATGGCAGCCTGGCGCGCTGGCAGGTCGTCAGCTTCAACATCAGCCAATTGACGCTCGACGCGGTCAAGCCGTTCGGGCTCGGCAACAAGGAAGCGCTGCGCTGCAAGAATATGTGGACGCTCGGGCTCGCGCTGTGGATGTTCGACCGCGACCGGGGGCCGATCGTCGACTGGCTCACCACCAAATTCGCCGCGAAGCCCGAGCTCGCCGAAGCCAATATCGCCGCCCTCAACGCCGGCCACGCCTACGGTGAAACAGTCGAGATCGGCGCTCATGTCCGCCAGCACCATATCGCCGCCGCACCGGTTGCGCCGGGCCTCTACCGCACCGTCACCGGCGCTGAATCGCTATCGGTCGGACTCGTCGCCGGAGCGCAGCTCGCTGGCCTGTCGATGTTCTTCGGCAGCTACCCGATCACCCCCGCGAGCCCAATCCTTCACCACCTCAGCCGCCTCAAGGAATATGGCATCACCACCTTCCAGGCGGAGGACGAGATAGCCGCGATCTGCGCCGCGCTCGGCGCCAGCTACGCCGGGCAATTGGGGGTCACCTCCTCGTCCGGCCCCGGCATCGCCTTGAAGGGCGAGGCGATGGGCCTCGCGGTGATGACCGAACTGCCGCTGGTGATCGTCAATTCGCAGCGCGGCGGTCCCTCGACCGGCCTGCCGACCAAGACCGAGCAGTCCGACCTTTATCAAGCCGTCTATGGCCGCAACGGCGACGCGCCGATCCCGGTGATCGCCGCTGCCTCGCCCGCCGACGCGTTCGATTGCGCGATCGAGGCGTGCCGAATCGCCACCCGCTACATGACCCCGGTACTGCTGTTGACCGACGGCTATATCGCCAACGCGGCCGAGCCGTGGAAGGTGCCGGACATGAGCGGTTACGCGCCGTTTCCGGTGACGTTCGCGCCCGAGCAGGAGGAGGGGAGCGAGGTGCTACCTTATGCGCGCAACGCCGAGCTCGCCCGCCCATGGATCAAGCCCGGCACCCCCGGCCTCGAACATCGCATCGGCGGGATCGAAAAGCAGCCCGGCACCGGCAACATCGATTATTCGCCCGAGGCTCATGCGGAGATGACCCGCGTGCGCGCCGCCAAGGTTGCCGGCATCGCGGATTCCATCGGCGATCAGCAGGTTGTTCTGGGTGAAACCAGCGGCCAGCTGGCGATTGTCGGCTGGGGCTCGACCTATGGCCCGATCCACCAGGCGGTCCGCCGTGCGCGGCTTCGCGGCCTCGACGTATCGCACATCCACATCCGCTACATCGCGCCGATGCCGGCAAATATGTCTGTCCTATTGAACGGCTTTGAGCATATCCTGGTCCCCGAGATGAACAGCGGCCAGTTGAAGACCATCCTCCGCGACCAATTTCTGGTCGATGCGAAGTCGTTGACCAAAGTCAGCGGCCAGCCGTTCCGCATCGCTGAGATCGAGGCAGCAATCGAAGGGGTGCTGCGATGAAGGCGAGCGCACGTCGTTGGTGCGAACATTGGGAACATTGGCAGGGGTGGGCGAGCGTATGAAACCGATCAATCCCTTCCCGCTCATCGCCATGTTGATCGTGGTTGTCTTCGTCGTCCTTTGGCTCAACGGTGTGTTCGCATGAACGAAGTGACCAAGATCACCACCGCTAAGGACTGGGCGAGCGACCAGGAAGTGCGCTGGTGCCCGGGCTGCGGTGATTATGCGGTGCTGAAGGCGGTGCAACGGACTATGCCCGACCTTGGCACGGCGCGCGAGAAGACCGTGTTCATCAGCGGCATCGGCTGTTCGAGCCGCTTTCCCTATTATATGGCCAGCTACGGCTTCCACACCATCCACGGGCGCGCTTGCGCGGTGGCGACTGGGGTCAAGCTCGCCAATCCCGAACTCGACGTGTGGATCATCACCGGCGACGGCGACGCGCTGTCGATCGGCGGCAACCATACAATGCACCTCCTGCGCCGCAATCTCGATTGCCAGCTGCTGCTGTTCAACAATGAGATTTACGGACTGACCAAGGGCCAATATTCGCCGACCAGCCGAATTGGCACGCGATCGCCCTCGACCCCGTTCGGGTCGGTCGATCGTCCCGCCAACCCGTGCGCTTTCGCGCTGGGTTCCGGCGCGCGGTTCGTTGCGCGCGGGATCGACGTCAGCAAACATCTGGTCGATGTCCTCAAGGCCGCTCACGCCCACAAGGGCGCCAGCTTCATCGAGATTTTCCAGAACTGCATCGTCTACAACGATGACGTCTTCGCCTCCTTCACCGCCAAGGACGCGGCGGCCGAGCGGCAGTTGTGGCTGGTCGCGGGCGAAAAGATGCTGTTCGCCGGCGGCACCAAAGGTATCGCGCTCGACGTCGCCACCCTCGCCCTCAAGGTGGTCGAGGGCGACGACCCGTCGGTCATCGTCCACGACCCCAAGAACCGCAGCGTCGCCCACATGCTGGTCGAGATGCCCGCCGTCGGTTTCCCGGTCGCGCTGGGCGTGATCTATGACGATCCCAAACCAACCTTCGACAGCGCGGTGATCGAACAGAACGCCGCCATCGCCAAGGGCAAGACACCCGACCTCCAGGCCCTCGTCGCCAAGGGCCAGACCTGGCAAGTCGAGAAAGAGCCGCGGGCCGAATAGCCTCTCCCCTCCCGCTGGCGGGAGGGGCCGGGGGAGGGCCTGTTTCGCGCCGCCATGGACAATTTCACCCACTCGCTGACTGGCTGGGCGCTGGGTCAGGCCGGTCTCAAGAGCAAGAGCCGCAAGGGCTTGGCCGCGCTGATCCTCGGCGCCAACATGCCCGACATCGACATTTTTTTCGGCTGGGTCGGCTGGTCACCGTTGGCGATGCACCGCGGTTTCACCCATGGGCTGGTCGGCGGCGTCGCGGTCATGCCCCCTTTTCTGGCCGGACTCCTGTGGTTGCTCGACCGCTGGCAATCCGGTCGCGGCGCGAACTTCAAAAGCGGGCTGCCGATGCGGTTCGGCTGGCTGATTGCGCTGAGCTATATCGGCGCGGTCAGTCATCCGCTGCTCGACCTGCAAAACACCTATGCCGTGCAATTGCTGTCGCCGTTCAGCGATGCCTGGTTCCACACCGACGCGCTGTTCATCATCGACGTATGGCTGTGGTGCGCGCTGGCGCTCGGCATCGGCTGGTCGCGGTACCGGGAGCGGGGCGGCGGCCAGTGGCAGCAGCCCGCGCAAGTCGCGCTGCTGATCGCGATTGCCTATATCGCGGCCAATGCCGGGCTCAGCTTGGTAGCTAAGCGCTCGCTCGCCGCAAACGGTGCCGTCGCCCATCCCGATGTGCTGTTCGCGGGGACCGAGCCGGCGTTTTTCTGGAAGCGCAACCTAATTTGGCGGGAAGGCGGCCGCATCGGCCGCGCCAGTTTCGGTCCACTCGCAGGCATCCATGACGTTCGGCCGACCGAGCCCGACAGGATGGCCGACCCGCTCGTCCGCCGCGCGCGGCGCGCCGATCCCTCGCTCGCCGGCTTCCTGCGCTGGTCGGTGCTGCCGATGGCCTCGATCGAGCGGTCGACATGCCACGCGGCGGTCAGCATCGGCGATGCCCGGTTCGGCGAGCCCCGGGTTAGCGCGCGATTCGTCCGCAAGGTCGTCGTGCCGCTGACCGGCCCCGGCTGCCCGCTTGCCAAGGCCAGGTGAGGCGAGGATAGGGCGGGCGATGGCATCACGCGGCGAACATCTGGTGCGCGCCGACCGGCGCTTCGCGACCGGTACGGGGCTTGTCGGGCGGCTGGCCGCGCCGCTGTTCGCCTCGGTTGTCGATCAGCTTCACGATCGGCTCGAAAAAGGTGGGATCGAGTTGACGCTGCCGGACTGCTCGCGCCGCCGCGTCGGCTTCCACGCGGCCGGGCCGGTGGCGGTGGTTCAAATCCATCGCTGGATGGCGCTGGTGCGGCTGGCGACCTCGGGCTCGGTCGGCTGGTACAAGGCGTGGGCGGCGGGCGAATGGTCGTCGCCCGACCCGGTGCCGTTGTTCGATTTGTTCGCCACCAATGCGGTGGCGCTCGGCGACGCAGCGCGCGCCAAAGGACCAATGCGCTGGACCAACATGGCTGCCCATCGTCTGCGCGACAACGGCCTCGCCCAGGCACGTAACAACATCGCCGCCCATTACGACCTGGGCAATGATTTCTACGCCGCTTGGCTCGACCCCAGCATGACCTATTCCAGCGCGCGATTTGCGCCGGGCGACGACCTCGAATCCGCTCAGCGCCGCAAGGTTTCAATGCTCCTCGACCGGTTTGACCTCAAGCCGGGCGACCGATTGCTCGAAATCGGTTGCGGCTGGGGGACGCTGGCGATCGAGGCGGCGAAGCGCGGCGCCGAGGTTGTCGGATTGACCTTATCTGTGGCGCAGAAAGCTTGGGCAGACCAAAACATTGCAAAAGCACAACTATCGAACCGGATCGACATCCGCCTTCAGGATTATCGCCAAATTTCCGGGCAATATGACGCCATCGCGTCGGTCGAAATGGTCGAGGCGGTCGGCGAGCGCTGGTGGCCGGCCTACCTCGACTGCCTCTCCCGCAACCTGAAGCCGGGGGGCCGGGCGGCGCTGCAATTCATCAGCATCGATCATCGCCTGTTCGATCGCTATGCCGCCAGCGCCGACTTCATTCAAACCTATATATTTCCTGGCGGGATGCTGCTCGACGAGCCGAAATTCGCTGCGCTTGCCGCCGAACGCGGCTTGTCCTGGGAGGATCGCGATGGCTTCGGTCAAGATTATGCGGAAACTCTCCGGCAGTGGCGATACCGCTACGACGCGGCGGTCGAATCCGGTCGGCTTGCAGAATTTGGCGAAGCTTTTCATAGATTGTGGCGCTATTATCTGATGTATTGCGAAGGTGGTTTCAAAGGAGGGGGCATCGATGTCGCGCAAGTGACGCTGACGCGCTCTCACGCCACGGACGAGGCGTAACAGAGGTCTTCATGCGAGACGAGTTTGCTAAACAGGTGGTGGAGCAAGGCGACGACGATGTTATTCGTCTGATTCTCGCCGAACTGTGCAACGTAACCCGGATGGGGTTTGCGGCGGTCGCTCGCGTGACCGAGGAGCGTTGGATCGCCTGCCAAGTCGAAGACCGAATCGAATTCGGGCTCGATCCCGGCGACGAATTGAACATCAAACAGACGATCTGCGACGACATCCGCCAGTGCGGCCAGGCGATCGTGATTGATGAGGTGGGCATCGATCCGGTGTGGCGGACACACCCAATCCCGATGCTCTATGGCTTTGAAAGCTATGCCTCATTACCGATCACCCTCGACGACGGCAGCTTCTATGGAACCTTGTGCGTACTCGATCCGGAACCCCGCGCCTTGAGTGCCAAGCAGACGGTTGAAACGCTGATGCAATATGCCGACCGCGTGGCGCGAATCTTGTCGCGGAAGGAAGTTCCGCCAGCCAATTCAGCCCTCGACGCGTGTCCGGCTGCCGGTGGCGCAATCGCCGACTAGCCGCTCGACGATCGCCGCGGCGACCGACTCCGGCGCCTTGACGCTCTCCGGCTCTTCTCCCGGAAACGCCAGCTGTCGCAACCGGGTTCGGGTAGCGCCCGGATCGATGATCTGGACGCGCATGCGCCCGGCGTGGGCGGTCTCGTCGGCATAGGCGCCGAGCAGGGTTTCGAGCGCGGCCTTCGAAGCACCGTATCCGCCCCAAAAGGCGTGCGGTTCGGCCGCGACCGACGAAGTGATGCCGATCACCTCGGCCCGATCGGCGCGGCGGAGCAACGGGTCGAAGGCCGCGATCAACGCCTGGTTGGCGAGCACATTGAGTCGAAACACCTTTTCCAGCTCTTTGCCGTCAAGATGTTCGACCGGGCCCAAGCTGCCGAGCATGGCTGCGTTGAGGATGAGGATATCGAGGCTGCCCCAACGGCCGGCCACCGCCTCCGCCAGTTTTTTGATGTGGTCAGTTTCGGTCAGATCGAGCGGGGCGATGGTCGCATTGCCGCCGGCTTGATGGATCCGGTCCTCGACGATCTCGAGCGCGGTCGCGGTGCGGGCGGTGAGGATGACGTGCGCGCCGGCTTCAGCCAGCGCTTCGGCGGCGGCGGCGCCGATGCCGCGGCTGGCGCCAGTGACGAGCGCCAGCTTGCCCGCGAAGGGCTTCGGGTCGGTCATGGGCTTCCCTAGCGGCTGGCGACGAGCGACAGCGGCCTGGGCTTCCCCTCGGCGTCGCAGTCGGTGAGCGTGGTCGGGTAATCGCCGGTGAAGCAAGCATCGCAGCGCTGCGGGCTGGCGGCGTCGCGGGTGTCGCCAAGCGCGCGATAGAGCCCGTCGATCGAGATGAACGCCAGGCTGTCGGCGTTGATGTAGCGCGCCATCTCCTCGACGCTCATCTGAGCCGCGAGGAGCTTCGAGCGCTCGGGCGTGTCGACACCGTAAAAGCAGCTGTGCCGGGTCGGCGGGGATGCGATGCGCATATGCACCTCGCGGGCGCCGGCATCGCGCATCATCTGAACGATTTTCACGGACGTCGTGCCGCGCACGATGCTGTCATCAATGAGGACGATCTTCTTCCCCTGGATCAGCGCGGAGTTGGCGTTGTGTTTCAATTTCACGCCAAGGTGGCGGACGCCGTCGGTCGGCTGGATGAAGGTGCGTCCGACATAGTGCGAACGGATGATGCCGAGTTCGAACGGAATGCCCGATTCCTGGCTGAAGCCGATCGCCGCCGGGACGCCCGAATCCGGCACTGGTACGACATAGTCGGCCACGACCGGGCTTTCCCGGCTGAGTTCGGCGCCGATGTTCTTCCTGACCTCGTAGACCGACTTGCCCTCGGCGACGCTGTCCGGGCGCGAGAAATAGACATGCTCGAAAATACACGGTCGGGGCTTGGCCGGCGCGAACGGGCGAAAGCTGCGGATGCCGGTTTGGTTGACGATAACCAGTTCACCCGGTTCGACATCGCGCAGGTAAGTGGCGCCGATGACATCGAGCGCGACTGTCTCGCTGGCGAAAATCGTCGCCTCGCCAAGCTTGCCCATCACGAGCGGACGGATGCCGAGCGGGTCGCGGCAGGCAACCAGGCCCTCTGGCGCCAGGCAGATCACCGAGTAGGCTCCCTCGACCTGGCCGAGCGCATCGGTCAGCCGATCGATCGGAGTCGAATAGGTTGAGGTCGCGACGAGGTGAATGATGACCTCGGTATCGCTGGTCGACTGGAAGATCGAACCGCGACGGATCAGCGCGGTCTTGAGGGTCATGGCGTTGGATAGATTGCCGTTGTGGGCGATGGCAAAGCCGCCCGACGCCAATTCGGCAAACAGCGGCTGGACGTTTCTGAGGGCGGTTTCGCCGGTGGTCGAATAGCGGACGTGGCCGATCGCAATCTTGCCCGACAGCTTGCGGATGATGTCGTCGCGGTCGAAATTGCCGGCGACGTGGCCCATTGCGCGGTGGGCATGGTGATTGACGCCGTCGAAGCTGACGATGCCCGCTGCTTCCTGCCCGCGATGCTGGAGCGCGTGAAGGCCGAGCGCGACGAAGCTCGACGCTTCCTCGGCGCCCCAGATGCCGAAGATGCCGCACTCCTCCTTGAGCTTGTCGTCGTCGAACGGATGAGTCGTCAGCATGGGTTGCGAATCCTGGAGGCGGCCGATCCGGGGCCTATAACCGCCTGCCGCCGATTTGTCGCCTTTCGCGATACTGGACCTTTACGGAAACGTAAGGTACGCAATTGATTCATGCTTACCGTCCGCCCCCATTTCACGATCGGTGAACTGTGCGAGGAATATGGCGTCACCGCCCGGGCGCTGCGTTTCTACGAAGACGAGGCGCTGATCGCGCCCGAGCGGCGCGGCACGCAGCGGCTTTACTCGGAGCGGGACCGGGCCCGGCTGGCGTGGATCCTGCGGGGCAAGCGGGTCGGGCTGAGCCTAGCCGAGATCAAGGAATTGCTCGACCTCTACGACCTCGGCGACGGCCGCGAGACCCAACGGCTGAAGACTATTGAGCGCTGCCAGGCGAAGGTCGCGTCCTTGAAACGCCAGCGCATCGACATCGACGCGACAATCGACGAACTCACCCAATTTGCCACTCTGCTCAGAAGGCAGACACAGGAAGGCTAGCTCCCATGCCCGTCTACACCGCCCCCGTCCGCGAGACGAAATATGTCCTCGATCATATCGTCGAGCTCGGCCGGTTCGACAATCTTCCGGCCTTTGCCAACGCGTCCAGCGACATCGTCGAGGCAATCCTGGAGGAAGGTGGCCGCTTTGCCGCCGAGGTGCTGGCGCCGCTCAACCGGGTCGGCGATGAGGAAGGCTGCACCCTCCACGACGACGGGTCGGTGACCACGCCGACCGGGTTCAAGCAGGCCTATCGCCAGTTCTGCGAAGGCGGCTGGACCACGCTCAGCGTGCCCGAGGAATATGGCGGGCAGGGCCTCCCCCAGGTGCTGGCGACCGCGGTTACCGAATATATTTTGTCGGCCAACCACAGCTTCGAAATGTACCAGGGCCTGACCGCGGGTGCGATCGCTTCGCTGCTGGTCAAGGGGACCGAGGAGCAAAAGCGCACCTACGTGCCGAAGATGGTCGCTGGTACCTGGACGGGGACGATGAACCTGACCGAGCCGCACTGCGGCACCGACCTCGGCCTGCTCAAGACCAAGGCCGAGCCCCAGGCCGATGGAAGCTACGCGGTTACGGGAACCAAAATCTTCATCTCCTCGGGCGAGCATGACCTCGCCGAGAACATCATTCACCTGGTCCTCGCCAAGATCGTGGGCGCGCCCGACAACGTCAAAGGCATCTCCCTGTTCGTGGTGCCCAAGTTCCTGGTCAACGACGACGGGTCGCTGGGCGAGCGCAATGGCGTTAGCTGTGGGTCGATCGAACATAAGATGGGTATCCACGGCAATTCGACCTGCGTCATGAATTATGATGGCGCCAAGGGCTGGCTGGTCGGCGAGGCCGAGAAGGGGCTGGCCGCGATGTTCATCATGATGAACGCGGCGCGACTGGGCGTCGGACTTCAGGGGCTGGCACAGGGCGAGGTCGCCTACCAGAATGCGGTCGCCTACGCGAAGGATCGCCGGCAGGGCCGGGCGCTCAAGCCCGAGGATCGGGATCCCGACGCAAAAGCCGACAATTTGTTCGCCCATCCCGACGTCCGCCGCATGCTGATGGAAGGCAAGGCCTTCAACGAGGCGGCGCGGGCGTTCGTGCTATGGGGTGCGTTGCAGGTCGACCTGTCGCGCAAGGCACAGACCGAGGAGGAGCGGATCGCCGCCGACGATCTCATCTCTCTACTGACCCCGGTGATCAAGGGCTATCTAACCGACCGCGGCTTCGAGGTAGCGGTCAATGCCCAGCAGGTATTTGGCGGCCACGGCTATATCCGCGAGTGGGGCATGGAGCAGTTCGTGCGTGATGCCCGCATCGCCCAGATTTACGAAGGCACCAACGGCGTCCAGGCGATGGATCTCGTCGGGCGCAAGCTCGGCAAGGACGGCGGCCGCGCGGCCCGCGCCTTCTTCGAATTGCTCGGCCGTGACATTGCCGAAGCTCGCGCTGCCGGCGATCCCGGCGGACTCGCCGAGCCCCTAGATAAAGCCGTTCAGGACTTGCAGGCCGCGACCATGTGGCTGGCGCAAAATGGCATGGCCGATCCGAACAATGCCGGGGCTGGCGCCTACGCCTACATGCAGCTGATGGGGCTCGTCGCCCTGGGGTGGATGTGGCTCAAGATGGCTGGCGTTTCGGCGCGGCTCAAGGATCAGGCCGGAGAGGACAAGGCCTTCCACGGGGCCAAGCTGATTACCGCGCGCTATTTCGCGGAGCGGGAACTGGTCGCGGCGCCGACCCTCAGGCGCAAGGTCGAGGCCGGGGCGGAAAGCCTGATGGCGTTGCCGGTAGAGGCTTTCTAACTGGCCGCTTTCTCGACGTACCATGGGCGGAGCATCGTTACGTCGTTGGCCCGGCGTTGCTTGGCCGCGAGCCGCGACAGGTCGAACTGATCGTCGAAGCGCAGGCCGACCTTGCCGGGTTGGGCCCACACAACCTTGCCGACCACCGGGCCGACTCCGACGATATCGATCGCCATGCTGGTGCCGGGGCTAAGCGGTTGCGCGCACTCGACCAGAGCACCTTGGGCAGAAATGTTGCGCAGTTTAATCTCGACGACCTGCCCGTCGATTGCGGCGACGGCGCGGCGCATCAGGCGGTGGCGCGGTTCGCGAACGCATTGGAACCCATCGGCTTCAACCGTCACGCTGTTGGCGAGTTCGCGCGCCGCCTCGGCATTGGTCGGCCGGCCGAAGATATAGCCTTGGACCTGGCTCACCCCAAGCTCCCGGATGAGGGCTAAATCATCGTGCGTTTCGACGCCCTCGGCGGTCGTATCCATGTCCAGGCTCTCGGCCAGCGTGACGATTGCGCGGATGATCGCACCGTTGCGCTTGGTCTGCGATGCCGCGCCGCGGACGAAGCTTTGGTCGATCTTGATCTTGTCGAATGGCGCCTTCTTGAGGTAGCCAAGCGACGAGTAGCCGGTCCCGAAATCATCGAGCGCCAGGCGGACGCCCAGCGCCTTAAGGCGGGCGAATGTACCGTCGGTGGCATCGCTGTCGACCAGGAATACGCCCTCGGTAATCTCGAGTTCAAGCCGGACCGGCGTCACCCCGGATTCGGTCAGCGCTGCTGAGATTGTATCGACGATGTGCGGATCGTTGAACTGGATCGGGGACAGGTTGACCGCGATCCGTACCAGTTCGGGCCAATGACTCGCCTCGGCCAGTGCCTGCTGGAGGACGAACAGCCCGATCTTGCCGATCATGCCGCATTCCTCGGCGAGCGGGATGAATTTCTCGGGCGAGATGGCGCCGCGAACTGGATGGTTCCACCGCACCAGCGCCTCGAACCCGCTGATTTCCTCACTCGCGGCGCGGACGATCGGTTGATAGGCGACCCATAGTTCGCCGCGATCGAGTGCCTGGCGGAGGTCGTTTTCGAGCACTTGGCGGTCGGATGCTTCGCTATGCATCGACGCTTCGTAGAAGCAATGCTTGCCGCGACCGTCGGCCTTGGCAGCATAAAGCGCGAGATCGGCGTTGCGGATCAAACTGTCGGCGCAGGCGCGGCCCGGATCGCCGATGGCGATGCCGACCGATGCACCGATCACCACGCGGTGCCCCTCGATCATGTAGGGCCGCGAGACCTGCTCGATCAGCGTCCGGGCGAGGCTTTCCAGCAGCCCGGTTTCGACCGCGCCCGGAAGCACCGCCTTGAACTCGTCGCCGCCCAGCCGTCCGACCTGGCCATGGTCGCCCATCACGCTGATCAGCCGTTGTCCGACCTGGCGCAGTAACGCATCGCCGACCGGGTGGCCAAGCGTATCGTTGACGTTCTTGAATCGGTCGAGATCGATCAGGAACAGCGTGCAGCCTTTCTGCCGGCTTGACGCGTTTCGCAGGGCCTCTTCTAACGTCTTGCGCATCAGCGCTCGGTTGGGCAGCCCGGTCAGCGAGTCAAAGCGCGCTAGCCGGCTGATTTCCTGTTCGGAGCGACGCTGCTCGGTCAGATCGGTGCCGATGCCGCGAAAACCCAGGAAGCGGCCCTGCTGGTCGAACAGCGGATTGCCCGACAACGACCAGTGGATGTCCTCGTCGCTCGCCGCGCGGACGACAACGTCACTGAACGGGAAGCGGGCCGACAAGTGGAAGCCGAGGGTCCGCTCCTCGCGGAGGTTGTCGGTCGCGTTGTCGACGGACAGCAGGTCGGTGAACTGGCGGCCCAGCAACTCCTCGGCCTCGACCTTGAAGTCGTCAGCCAATTGCTGCGACACATAGGAAAGCGTGCTTTGCGAATTGGTTTCCCAGAACCAGCCGCGGCCACTGTTCTCGAACTCGTCGACGAACTGCAACGCCTTGCGCGCCTGCGCCTCCAACCGCAGCCGCATCCGACTGTTGGCGATGACGGTGCGCGCGCTGGCGACCGAATAGGCGATGTTGATCAGCGCAAGGAAAGCGATGCCCGCCAGGACCTGGGGCGCGCGCGACACGGCGAGCGCACCGGTCATCGCCACCAAGGCATTGATGATGGCCACCGGCGGCGACGAGATCGAGACGATCGTGGCCGCGCTTAGGCCGGCGCCGAACGCCAGGGCGATAAAGCTCGCGTCGGCCAGGTGCTGATTCGAGTTCAGTGCCAACCCGAAGCCCATCCATAGCGCGCCGCTGATCCCGATATATGCACATAGCGCCAAGGACACCGTGCGCGGCGAGATGCCGAATTTCTCGCGATAGCGCATCGCGACGAAGACAATCGAGTCGAGCAGCAGCACGATCGCGACCGGCAGGAGCGGATTGGCCAGGCTTGGGACCGCGGCCGCAGTAGGATGGAGCAGCGCGCAGGCCAGGCCCCACACGAGATGGGTCGCGCCGAGCAGCGCCGGCGCATGGTCGAAAATGGCAATGCGCGTTGACGCCAGATTCTCGTCGTCGTCGTTTTCGGGGGTTCTGAGGTCGAACGTCAGCGCGTCATTGATCGACGCCTTGTCGTTGATCCCCTCTTCGAATGAGACGGCAAACCTCGCCCTACGCATTATCTCCGATGCTCCCTTCGGCGAGGGATTAACCTCAAAGGATTAACGGAGGATCAAACGAACAGCGTGTGCCGCCCGTTAAGCATCTTCCCCGGGCAGGAAGTCGGGCACGGATAAATAGCGCTCGCCCGAATCATAGTTGAAGGTTAAAATTCGCGGTTTCGGACCGAGTTCAGGCAGTTTCTTGGCGATCCCAGCTAAGGCCGCTCCGGACGAGATGCCGATCAGCATGCCCTCTTCTCGCGCCGCCCGCCGCGCCATTTCCTTGGCTTCGTCAGCATCGACGTCGATCACGCCGTCGAGCGCCTCCCGATCGAGGATCGAGGGGATGAAATTGGCCCCCAGGCCCTGGATCGGGTGCGGGCCGGGCTTGCCGCCGTTGAGAATCGGCGAAAGCGCCGGCTCGACCGCGAACACTTTGAAATCCGGCCATTCCTTCTTCAGGACTTGGGCGAGCGCGGTGATGTGACCGCCGGTGCCGACCCCGGTGATCAGCGCGTCGAGCGGGCGGTCGGCGAAGTCGGCCAGCACTTCCTGAGCGGTGGTCCGGCGATGAACCTCGACGTTGGCGAGATTGTCGAATTGCTGGGGCATCCAGCTGCCCGGGGTTTGGGCGACCAGTTCCTCGGCCCGCTCGACCGCGCCTTTCATTCCCTTCGCGCGATCGGTCAGGTCGAATTTAGCGCCATAGGCGAGCATTAGCCGCCGGCGCTCGATCGACATGCTGTCGGGCATCACGAGAATGAGCGGGTAGCCCTTGACCGCGGCGACCATTGCCAGGCCGATGCCGGTATTGCCGCTGGTCGGCTCGATAATCGTCCCGCCGGGCTTGAGCGCGCCCGATTTTTCCGCGTCCTCGACCATGGCGAGCGCGATGCGGTCCTTGATCGAGGCGCCCGGGTTGGAACGCTCTGACTTAACCCACACTTCGGCCTTGTCTCCGAACAAGCGGTTTAGGCGGATGTGCGGCGTGTTGCCGATGGTCTCGAGGATGGTCGCGGCCTTCATGCGGGGGTCTCCTTTGCGCGCGGGGCATCTACATCGGGGGCGTCGAAGCTGGTTGCAAGGCGCAATTGCGGGAATTTCCAAGCCCAGATGGCGACTACAGCAATGGCGCCGATTCCGCCGCCGACGACGGCGATTACCGGCCCCACCAGCGCGGCGAGGAACCCGCTTTCGGCCTCGCCCAACTCGTTGGAGGCGGAGATGAACAGCGTCGAGACGGCGCCGACCCGCCCGCGCATCGCATCGGGCGTGTAGAGCTGGATCAGCGATTGGCGGACATAGACCGACAGCATGTCGGCGGCTCCGAGCAGCGCCAGGCAGGCAAGGCTTAGGGTCATGTTGCGAGACAGGCCGAAGACAATCGTCGCCGCGCCGAACACCGCGACGGCGATCAGCATCTTGACCCCGACGTTGGTCTTGAGCGGTCGGAACGCGAACCAGGCCGCGGTCAGCGTCGCGCCCAGCGCGGGGGCGGCGCGGAGGTGGCCGAGGCCCTCAGGCCCGGCGTGAAGAATATCGCGCGCGAAGATCGGCAGCATCGCGGTCGCGCCGCCGAGGAGGACCGCGAACAGATCGAGGCTGATTGCGCCGAGGACGAGGCGGTTGTGACGAACATAGCGCAAGCCCTCGCCGACTTGAGTCCAGGGGCTTGCGGTCGACGGCGCGGGGCGATCAACCGGGCCGATGCGCAGCAGGCCGATCAGTGAGATGGCGAACAACAATGTGCTGCCGACGTAGGGCAGGGCGGGGCCGGCGGCATAAAGATAACCGCCGATCGCGGGGCCCACTACGGTGCCCGATTGCCAGGCGATCGACGACAGCGCGATCGCGTTGGGCAGGATCGCGCGGGGCACGAGGTTGGGCGCGAGCGCGCCGAGCGCCGGTCCGGCGAAGGCGCGGGCTACCCCGAGCAGGGCGGCGATGGCGTACAGCCAGCCAAGGCTCATCGCGCCCTGCCAGGCGATGACGGCCAGCGTCGCGGCGCAGGCCAGTTCCAGCGCGACGGCGGCCCGCGCGACGAAGCGCCGGTCGACATGATCGGCGACCCAGCCGGCGACCAGACTGAGGCAGAACAGGGGCACGAACTGGACCACGCCGATTAGGCCGAGGCGCAGCGCGGCGGCATTGACGTCCATCGTTTGGCGGGCGATGTCGTAGACCTGCCAGCCGATGACGATGACCATCGCCATCTGCGCGATGGTGGCGGCCAGCCGCGCGACCCAGTAGGACCGAAAGGCGGGGATGCGCAGCGGGTCGGGGATCAGGGCCATGGAGCGCGCGGTAGCGGCGCGTTTCCTACGGCGCAACAATGCGGAATTTGCTGGTTGCCGTCGTCACGACGGTGTCGGCGGGGCCGCTCGACGGGAGTGATTGAGCATGAATAAATCGGGATTTTTGCTGGCGGCCGCGGCCGTTGCGCTTACCGCCGCGGCACTTGCGGGATGCAAGGTTTCGACCGCGCCGGACAATGGCCAGGCCGCTGAAGCCGCCGGGCCCGCGTCGTCCGAGTGGAAATCGTTCGTCAACAGCTACATCGACACCACTTTCAAGGCCGCTCCGCAGTTCGGCGCGGTCTCCGGGCGGCATGAATTCGACGGCAAGCTGCCCGACTGGAGCCAGGCCGGGATCGACGTCGAAAAGATGCGGCTACGCGGCGCGATCGACGCTGCGGGCAAGTTCACTGACGACAAGTTGGGGAAGACCGAGCGGTTCGAACGCGACTATCTGATCGCGCAGGCGCGCGGCGCGCTGTTCTGGATGGACACCGCCGATCAGCCTCACACCAACCCCGCCTATTATGCCAATTCGCTCGACCCGTCGGTCTATGTCGTGGTGCCTTACGCCCCGCCGCCGGTCCGGATGAAGGCCTATACCGCCTATCTGAAGGCGATCCCCGGCGCGGCGCAGGCCATCCGCGCCAACATCCGCTCGCCGATGCCGTTGAGCTTCGTCAACTATGCCAAGAGCGCGTTCGGCGGATATGCCGAATATTACCCGGGCGACGGGCTGAAGGCGTTCGCCGGAGTCGGGTCGGACGTCGAGCAGGCCGACCTCAAATCCGCCTCGACCGAGGCGGCGGCGGCGATGAAGGGGCTGGCCGACTGGGCCGAATCGCAGCGCGCCGGCGCCGGGACCAACTTCGCGCTCGGGGCGGCCAAGTTCCAGCAGATGCTCCACGATACCGAATTGGTCGACACGCCGATCGCCGAGCTGCAACGGATCGGGCAAGCGGATTTGAAGTCCAACCAGGATCTGCTCCGCGCGGCGTGCGGCCGGTTTGCGGCTGGCGCCACTATCCCGGCCTGCGTCGACAAGATGAACATCAACAAGCCGGCGGGCGGCGCGGTCGCCGCGGCCCGATTGCAGTTGGCGGAGCTCAAGCAATTCGTTGCCGACAAGGACATCGTCACCATCCCCGGAACCGAAGAGGCCAAGGTCGAGGAAGCGCCGCCCTACAACCGGCAGAATTTTGCCTACATCAACATCCCCGGGCCGTATGAGAAGAACCTGCCGTCGGTCTATTACATCGCCCCGCCGGATCCGACCTGGACCAAGGCGGTGCAAGACGGGTTCGTGCCGGGCAAGGCCGATTTGTTGTTCACTTCGGCCCATGAAGTGTGGCCGGGCCACTTCCTCAATTTCCTCCACGCCAACCGCTCGCCGTTTCTGTTCGGGCGGGTGTTCGTCGGCTACGCCTTCGCCGAAGGGTGGGCGCATTACACCGAGGAGATGATGCGCGTGAAGGGCGTCGGCGGCGGTACCGACGAGACAATGATCGGGCAATTGTCCAATGCCCTACTGCGCGATTGCCGCTTTTTGAGCGCGATCGGCATGCATTCGGGGACGATGACCCAGGATCAAAGCTACACCATGTTCCGCGATCAATGTTTCCAGGACGAGGGTAACGCCAAACAGCAGGCGGCGCGCGGCACTTACGACCCGGCCTATCTCAACTACACCATGGGCAAGCTGATGATCCGCAAGCTTCGCGACGACTGGGTCGCGACGCGTGGTGGGGAGAAGGCGTGGAAAGGCTTCCACGACCAGTTCCTGAGCTACGGCGGCCCGCCGATCCCACTGGTCCGCCAGCAGATGCTGGGCGGCGAAGCAAAGGCGGTGTTCTAAGAACGGCTAACACTGGTCCAAGCGGGTCTGACTAGTTGCGGCATCGGGATGGCGCTGCGTTGTTCGCTGCCGCTGGTGACATTCGCGGTAAGGAATTCGCTGACGTCCTTGATCAGTCGTTCCTTGTCGGTCGCGAACAAGCGGTGGGCCGAGCCGTCATATTCGATCAGCCTGGCGCCCTCGATCGCTTTGGCGGACTCGCGGCCGGTGGCGTCGATCGGGACCGTCTTGTCGGCGGTGCCGTAGATGACCAACGTCGGTACGTTGAAGCTGGCGAGGTCGGGCCGGAAATCGGTCATCGCAAACGCCTGAGCAGCGCCAAGTGTCGGGCGAAGGCCGGCCAACAACGCCTGGCGCTGGAAATCGCCAAGGACCGCCCGGCAAATCGCTCCGTCGCCGGACCATCGATCGGGGCCGGCGCTTGAGCGGTGTTACGCTTCGCATTAGGGAGCGCGTCCGGCGCGGGTTCTGCGTCTGTCATGAAGTGTGTCATTTGTCGAAGCTAGCCGAACAAAATTATCTCGCGGCCATCGGAGAGGCCGGCAAGGACCATGTCCTGGCCAAGCCATTCGAAGATCCCGGATGCGGTTCGAACCTGGCGTCGATCGGGACGATTATGACGCTCCTCCCCGAACCGCCGGGACGGATCCTCGACATGGGGTGCGGCGGCGCCTGGACCAGCATCTTCTTCGCCAAGCGCGGCTATGAAGTGGTAGGGCAGGATATCAGTCAGGACATGATCGATCTCGCCAGGCAGAATCAGGCGCAGCAATATGTCGATGAACGGCTGTCGTTCGTGTGTCGCGATTATGAGGAAACCGACGCTCATGAAGAGTTCGACGCGGTGGTGTTCTTCGATTGCCTTCATCACGCCGACGACGAGCGCGCCGCGCTGGCAAGCGCCTATCGGGCGTTGAAGCCCGGTGGCGTGGTTATCACCCACGAGCCTGGCGAAGGTCATTCGATCGCACCCGGGTCGATCGAGGCGATGGAGCTATACGGTGTGTCGGAACGCGACATGCCGCCGCACCTCATCATTGGCCACGGCAAGGACATCGGCTTTAAAAAGAGCCGCATCTACCCGATGCAGGACGCGCTGCTGGATATCTTATATCGCCAGCCAATTCCGCCCCGCTACAGCAAGGCGGGCCGATGGCGCGCGAAATGGGTGCTCGATGCTGCCTTCCGTCCGTCGGATCGGTTCAGTGCGATCGTCGTAATGACCAAATAGAGAAGCTCGCGCGTCGGCCGTGCTGCGCTTTCCACCAGCGCCTTCGCCGGATAGAGCTTTATCCGCGATGGCAAAACTGAAATCCCGATACGTGTGCCAGGCCTGCGGGTCGGAGCAGCACCGCTGGCAGGGCCAATGCCCCGATTGCGCCGAATGGAACACGCTGGTCCAGGAGGGCGCGGCGGCGACGGTCTTTTCGGCGAAGCACAATTTGCAGGGCGGGGGTCGGGCGATCGAGCTGGTCGGCTTGAACGCGGCGGTGGCGCTGCCCGACCGGCTGCGCAGCGGGATCGATGAGTTCGACCGCGCGGTTGGCGGCGGAATCGTCCCTGGATCGGCGTTGCTGCTCGGCGGCGATCCGGGCATCGGCAAATCGACCCTGCTGCTCCAGGTCGCGGCGACGCTGGCGAGCGAGGGGCGGCAGGTGGTCTATGTTTCGGGCGAGGAAGCGGCCGACCAGGTCCGGTTGCGCGCGATCCGTCTGGGGCTGGGCGGGGCGCCGGTGCGGCTGGCGGCCGCGACCTCGGTGCGCGACATCTTGACCACCATCGGCAGCGGCGAGCCGCCGGCGCTGCTGGTAATCGATTCGATCCAGACGATGCACAGCGACCTGATCGAGGGCGCGCCCGGCACCGTCAGCCAGGTCCGCGCCTCGGCGCAGGAGCTGGTGCGCTTTGCCAAGGAACGCGGCACCGCGGTGATCCTGGTCGGCCATGTCACCAAGGACGGGACCATCGCCGGCCCGCGCGTGCTCGAGCATATGGTCGACACGGTGCTCGGCTTCGAGGGCGAGCGCAGCCACCAGTATCGTATCCTCCGCGCCGCCAAGAATCGCTTCGGCGGGACCGACGAGATCGGCGTTTTTGCGATGGAAGGCGCTGGCCTCAAGCAGGTGCCCAACCCGTCGGTGCTGTTCCTCACGCAACGCGGCGAGGCGGTCAGCGGGACCAGCGTGTTCCCGGCGCTGGAAGGAACGCGACCGGTGCTGGTCGAGATACAGGCGCTGGTCGTGCGGCTGGCGAGCGGGGCGACGCCGCGGCGAGCGGCGGTCGGCTGGGACTCGGGGCGGTTGGCGATGATATTGGCGGTGCTCGAAGCGCGATGCGGGCTGAGCTTCGCCACGGCGGAAGTTTATCTCAATGTCGCCGGCGGCTACCGTCTGACCGATCCGGCGGCCGACTTGGCGGTGGCCGCGGCGCTGGTGTCGGCGCTTGCCGAGCGACCAGTGCCGCAGGAAGCGGTGATCATGGGCGAGATCGCGCTGTCGGGCGAAGTGCGCCCAGTCGCGCATGCCGCGCTGAGGCTCAAGGAATCGTCCAAGCTCGGCTTCGAGCGCGGTTGGGTACCGGCGGGAAGCGAAGGCCCCGGCGGCATAGCGCTGACCCGATTTGCTCGGCTTGGTGAACTGGTCGACCAGCTGCTCGGCCGCTAAGGGCTGGCGCGGGACCTAACGGGACGCTAGCCGAAGCCCACCATGACCGCGCTCGACATCTTCGTTATCCTGCTGCTCGGCGGCGCCGCGCTGGTCGGGTTCGTGCGCGGGTTCACCCATGAAGTGCTGGCTCTGCTCGCCTGGGTCGCGGGTATCGCGGTCTTGAAGCTGTTCCACGCGCCGCTGCAAGAGCGGCTGGCCGGCCCGGTCGGGACCGAGACTGGCGCTTCGGCGGTGGCCTTCGCATTGCTGTTTCTGCCGACTTACATCGGGGTCAAGCTGTTCGCCCGTGCGGTCGGCGGCAAGGCGCGGCGATCGGTGCTGGGGCCGATCGACCGGCTACTCGGCGGCGGTTTCGGAATGCTCAAGGGGCTGATCGGCGCGACCCTGTTCTTCCTGATCGCCAATCTTGCCACCGACATGGTCTACGGCACCGACGCCGACCGGCCCGAATGGATGACCAGCAGCCGCACCTATCCGCTGCTCAACGCCGCCGGGCGCGCGGTGGTCGACTGGGTCGAGACACGGCGGCATCCCGGGGTCGCCCTGTGATCCGCCTCTACGACACGATGGCGCGGGAGAAGCGCGAGTTCGTCCCGGCCGACCACAAGCGCATCACCATGTATGTCTGCGGACCGACGGTCTATGGCCGAGCGCACATCGGCAATGCCCGCCCGGCGGTGGTGTTCGACACGCTCCGGCGCTTGCTCGAGCATCAATTTCCGGACTGCGAGGTAATCTACGCCCGCAACGTTACCGACGTTGATGACAAGATTATCGCCTCGGCCGCCGAGGAAGGCGTCGACCCGTCGGTAATCACCGAGCGCTACGAGCGCTTCTACCTCGAAGACATGGGCGCGCTGGGCGTCGTCCCGCCGACGATCGCGCCGCACGCCACCGAGGAAATCCCCGCGATGGTGGCGATGATCGGCGAGCTGATCGCCAAAAATCATGCCTATGAGGCCGAGGGGCATGTCCTCTTCTCGGTCGCGTCGGACGCGGACTATGGCGCGTTAAGCCGCCGCGACCGCGAGGCGATGATCGCCGGGGCTCGCGTGGAGGTCGCGCCGTACAAGCGCGATCCCGCAGACTTCGTGCTGTGGAAGCCGAGCGAGCGCGGCGTGATCGGTTGGGACAGCCCGTGGGGGCGGGGTCGCCCCGGCTGGCACATCGAATGCTCGGCAATGATCCGCGCCCATCTGGGCGAGACGATCGACATTCACGGCGGCGGCCTCGACCTGATCTTTCCGCACCATGAGAATGAAATCGCGCAAAGCCGCTGCGCGCATGGCGGCAAGCCGCTGGCCAACTACTGGGTCCACAACGGCTTCGTCGACATGGGCGCGGAGAAAATGTCGAAGAGCCTGGGCAATGTCGTGACGATCGATCAGTTGCTCGGGGCGGGGCATAAAGGCGAAGTGCTTCGGCTGGCGCTCCTTAGCGCGCATTATCGCTCCCCGCTGCCATGGACCGCCGGGCGCATTTCCAGCTCAGCTCAGTCGTTCGAAGTTTGGAAGCGCAGATTCGGTGACGCGTTCGGTAACAATCACGAAGCGAACGAGGCGGTTGCTCATCCTTCCTCGGCGGATGCGTCGGCTATCGATGGGCTGCGTGATGACCTTAATGTAGCGGAATTCTTTAAGGCTATTCACCGGTTGGCCGACGAAGCAACACATGGCCAATCCGCAATCGCGAGGGCCGATGCGGCTCGCGCGCTGGATTCAAGTTTGCGCCTGATCGGCATCGAAGTTGGCAAGGCGTATCTCGCGACCTTCGAGGACGTCCTCGATGAGCTATTGATTGATCAGAGAATTGCCGATCGCGTCGCGGCCAAAAGCAACCGCGACTTCGCGACCGCGGACCGGATCCGCGACGAGCTCAAGGCCGAAGGCGTGCTGCTTGAAGACGGACCGTCGGGAACGACTTGGCGGCGGGCGTGAAAGCCCTCCCCCTTGATGGGGGAGGGTTGGGTGGGGGTGAGGCTTCCGCCCGTGCCGCACTTCGTAGAACATCACCCCACCCCAACCCCTCCCCATCGAGGGGAGGGGCTTCTATATGACGTCCATGAGCGCACCGCTTTATACTCGCGACATCCTGCGCTTGGCTTCGGCGATCCCGTTCTTGGTGCGGTTCGAGGAAGTGGACGGGGTCGAGCGGCGGTCGCCGACGTGCGGAAGCAGGGTGCGGGCGGCCGTTGAACTTGATGCGGCAGGCCGCGTCGCTTCGTTGTCCCAGGCCGTCGAAGCCTGTGCGTTCGGCCAGGCCTCCGCCTCCCTGATGGGCGCCCACGCTATCGGTAAGGACGCGGGGGAAGCGCGCATCGCCGTTTGGGGCGTTCAGGCATGGCTCGGTGGCGACGATACGGCGGTGACCGCCTGGCCTGGCCTTGCCGCGCTAGAACCGGCGCGGTCGCGGATGGGCCGGCACGGCGCGATCCTGCTCCCGTTCCATGCGCTGCTCGCCGCGATCGAAGCTGCGGCATGACCTCCGCCGCGGAGACCGCCGAGGCGACCAGCGCTCTGCTCGAAGGCGCGGCGATCATGCTCGGCACCGGGCTGGTTTCGGTCATGCTGTTCCGCAAGCTCAAGCTCGGCGCGACGCTGGGGTACATCGTCGGCGGCGCGATCATCGGGCCGCAACTGCTCGGGCTCATTGCCAATCCCGACGACATGGCCAGCTTTACCGAGTTCGGCATCGCGCTGCTGCTGTTCATCGTCGGGCTTGAGCTTCAGCCGAGCCGGCTGTGGCGATTACGCAAGGATATTTTCGGGCTTGGCCTGGCGCAGGTCGTGCTGTGCGGGCTAGCGCTCAGCATCTTCATCCAGTTGGCGCTCGGCATCACCCCTGAGGCCGCGCTGGCGATCGGCCTGCCACTCGGCCTGTCGTCGACCGCGCAGGTGCTGCCGATGCTGCGATCGGACGGCGACCTGAATTCGCCGCAGGGCGAGCGCGCTTTCTCGATCCTGCTGTTCCAGGACCTGTCGATCGTCCCGTTGATCACCATCGTCGCCGCTATGTCGCGGGTGCCGCCCGACCCGAGCGCGCCGGGCGGGGTGACGCTGGCGCTCTACACGATCGGCGCCGTTGGTGGGCTGGTGCTGGCGGGCAGGCTGGTTTTCAACCCGCTGTTCCGGCTGATCGGCCGGCTCGGCGAGCGCGAGTTGTTCGTCGTCGCCGGGCTGTTCACCGTGGTTGCCGCCTCGGCGCTGATGCATGTGCTCGGCCTGTCGGTCGCTCTGGGAGCATTCGTGGCGGGCGTGATGCTGGCCGAATCGCCCTACCGGCATGAGCTGGAGAGCGATGTCGAGCCGTTCCGATCGATCCTGCTCGGCCTGTTCTTCCTTTCGGTCGGCATGATGCTCGATCTCGGCACGATCGCCCAACGGCCGCTGTTCGTGATCGGAATCGCGCTCGCGGTGATCGTTGTTAAGGGGCTGATCATCGCCGGACTCGCTCGCAGCTTCGGCAACAGCTGGCCGCGCAGCGTCAGGCTCGGGCTATTGCTCAGCCAGGCCGGCGAGTTTGGGTTCGTCCTGTTTGCTCAGGCGAACGCGGCGCAATTGATCACGCCCGAAGCGACGTCGCTGTTTGGCGCGGTAGTGACTCTGTCGATGGCCTCGACCCCGTTCCTGATGCGGTTCACCGACTGGCTCGAGCGACGCGACGAGCGCGGCGGTGATGGTCTCGACGGGCCGGATAAATCGCCCGAGACCAGCGTGATCGTTGTCGGTTACGGCCGCTTCGGACAGACCGTCGCTCAGATGCTGATGGCCAAGGGCGTCGGCGTCACGCTGATCGACTTCGAAGCCGAGATGATCGAGACCGCCGGGGAGTTCGGAACCAAAGTCTATTATGGCGACGGGATGCGGCTCGACTTACTGCGACTCGCGGGGGCGGAGACCGCAAGGGCGATCCTGTTCTGCAACGACAACAAGGACGACGCGCTGAGCCGCGAGGCGCTCGGCCGAGTGCTCGATGCCTTTCCGCAGGCGGCCGTGCTGGTCCGCGCTTATGACCGGCGCCACCTCATCTCTCTGAAGAGCCTCGACCTTGCCTTCGCTCAGCGCGAGATGTTCGAAAGCGCGGTGACGATGGGCCGCGCAGCATTGAAGGCCGTTGGCGTCGAAACGGCCGAGATCGATCGGGTCGAGGGGGAATATCGGCTGCGCGACTGCGACCGGCTCGAACGGCAACGCGCGACCGGGGACTTGCACGCAGGACAGGAGAGGGCGTTCGGCCCCGACAACGCGCTTTCCGGCGAGGCCTAGCGGTCGAGGTACGCCGCCAGGCGCGCTCGATCCACCGACCGGTCGACGAACGCACGGCCGACGCCATGGGCCAGCACCAGCACGAGTTGGCCGCTGGCGTTCTTCTTATCGCGCGCCATCCACTCAATCAGCCGCCCGCCTCGCCCCGACAGGCCAACCTCGCCGAGCTGAGTCGGAAGGCCCATCGTACCAAGGTGGCTGACGACCCGTGCCGCGTCGGTAGCCGGGCAATGGCCGAGCTCGGCCGACAGGCGGAACGCGAGCGCCATGCCAAGCGCCACCGCCTCGCCATGGAGCAGCGCGCCGATCCCGGCCTCGCTTTCGATGGCATGTCCGAAGCTATGACCGAGGTTGAGCAGCGCGCGCTGGCCGTTCCGATCTTCGACGTCGGCGGCAACGATTCGCGCCTTGGCCCGAATCGCGGTTTCAATGGCATGGTTGCGCAGGTCACAATGCCCGGCGAGCACCCCGCGCCCCTCCGCTTCGCACCATGCGAAGAAGGCGGGATCGTCAATCAGCCCATATTTGACGACCTCGGCATAGCCCGACCTGAGCTGGCGCGGGTCGAGCGTGTCAAGCAGTGCGGGATCGACGATCACCAACGCCGGCTGGTGGAATGCGCCGATCAGGTTTTTTTCGCCGAACGCATCGATCGCGGTCTTGCCGCCGATTGCGCTGTCTGCCTGTGAAAGGAGCGTGGTCGGGATATGGACTATCGGGCAGCCGCGCTTAAACAGCGCGGCGGCGAGCCCTGCGACATCGCCGACGGCGCCGCCGCCCAGCGCGACGATCGGCGTGTCGCGGCCGACGTTGCGCTCGGCAAGCTGCTCCATCAACCGGTGAAGTGTCGCCCAGTCCTTGGCCGCCTCGCCCTCGGGCAACAGGATCGGCGCGGTTCCGAGTGCGGTGGCAAGACGGTCGCCGTGAAGCGCGAAGACGCGCGGCTCGCTGACCATGACCGCCCGCCCGCCAAGCCCGGCTACGCGTTCGATCCCGGCCTCGACCGGCCCGATCAACACATCATAACCGCGTGGCGGAGTTTCGACTCTAACGACCGTCATGCCGCCAAACGCTTGCGAAGCTCCGCGACGATCGCCTCCACGACATCGCCGTGCGCGCCATCGGCCCTGGTGCGCACATGAATCTGCGCTTCGGCGTAGAAGGCTCGTCTCTCGCCGTCGAGGCGGGCCAGCGTCGCGGCGCGATCGCCCGTCTTGAGCAGCGGGCGGTTGTCGCGCCGCCCGGTGCGCTCGGCCAGCACGTCGATCGGCGCATCGAGCCAGACGGTGATCGCACGCTCGTTCAGCAACATTCGCGTGCGCGGGTCGACAAACGCGCCGCCGCCCGTGGCGATGACCCGCACATCGCCTTCGACCAGCCGCGCTACCAGCCGCCGCTCGCCATCGCGGAAATCAACTTCGCCAAAACGCTCGAACAGGTCGGCGGTAGATGCGCCCGACGCTTCCTCGATGGCAATGTCGCTGTCGACGAACGGCAGGCCGAGCCGGCGGGCAAGGCGTCGGCCAACGGTCGACTTGCCCGCGCCCATCAGGCCGACGAGCACGATCGGCCGGTCGAGAAGGTCGGTCAGTTTTTGCACGTGACGCGGTTATTCATTTGGCCGGGGCTATACATAAGGGCGCAAGGTCGGGCAAAAGCCTTTCCAATCCACCATCCAACCCGGAGCCGCCATGCGAGGCATGATATTATTGTTCGTCATCCTCCTCCTGTTGATCGGTGGCCTGGTCCTGCTGTCGCGCAGCACCGGCGAAGTGCCGGTCAAGACGATCGAGACCAATGTGACCGGTAATGCAGCGGCGAACTAGGCAGCTTCTGGCGGGCGGCGCGGCGCTGGCGATAGCTTTGTCGCTGCCGGCAATCGCGCAGGACCGACCCGAATCGATCCTACCGCCGGGCTTCGGCGACCCGACCCCTGCGACGCCGGCGCCAACGCCGACGCCAACGCCATCGCCCGCAGCACCGACGCCAATCACCGGCCCAAGCGAAGGGGCCGGGGTCGAGGTGGTCGACACACTTTCTCCGGCCGAGGCGCTGGAGGTTGCCGAGCCGGTGCCCCAGGTCGAATTTCCTGCCTTCTCGCGGCGCGATCCAGGCCTCGCCGGAACCCTCGATCCGGTCGCGCTGCGTCTTGGCGCGCTGCCTTGGGGCCAGGCGAGCGGCCAATCGCTCGGCATCCTCATGCGGCGCATGGACACGCCGCTCGCCTCGCGGTGGGCTCACATCGCCCTGCGCAACGCGCTGCTGGCCCAGGCCCCGGCGCCCTTCGGTGTCAATCCGATCGACTGGGCCGCTGAGCGCACGTGGTTGCTGCTCAGGATGGGCGAAGCCGATGCCGCGCGGCTACTCGTCGCGGCGGTCGACAGCGACCGCTACACCGGCAATATGAGCCAGGTCGCGCTGCAATCGGCGCTGGCCAGCAGTGACCCGTCGGCAATGTGCCCGCTCGAAACGTCACTGTCCAAGGTCGAACCGCGCGTCGCGCCTTTGGTCACTGCGATTTGCGCCTCGCTGTCGGGCGAAGCCGAGCGCGCCGCCGCCGACATTGAAGCCACTCGCCGCCGCGGCCGGCTCGGCGGGATCGATTTGACGCTGGCCGACAAGGTTGTCGGGGCAGGCGCCGCGACGGCGCGCGCGGTGACCATCGAGTGGGAACCGGTCGATCGCCTGAACGCCTGGCGCTACGGCCTTTCGACTGCGACCGCGATGATGCCGCCCGAGCGGCTGATGACCTCGGCCAGCCTGCAGACCCAGGCCTGGTTCGCCCGCGCGCCGATGTTTTCGGCGACGCAGCGTTTGCCCGCCGCGCGGATTGCCGCGGCGCTCGGCGTCTTTTCGAGCGAGGCGCTGATCGACCTTTACGCCGCCCACTATGACGCAACCGATCCCGACGCGCTCGGCCAAAGCGATGGCTGGCAACTTCGGCTCGCGTTCATCGGCAAGGATCAGGACGCACGGCTGGCGGCCATGCGCCGTTTGTGGGGCAAGGCAAAGTCACCGTTCGATCGGGTTGCGGCCAACGTCCTCTTGGCACGCCCGGCGCGGCGGATCGTGCCGAGCGCCGATCTTGAGGCAGATGCGCCCGAGTTGGTGGCCGCACTGCTTGCCGGCGGTTTCGACCGCGAGGCGGGCCGCTGGGCACGCGTCGTCGGTGAGTTCGACGATCCGGCCAACGACAAGGTCTGGGCAATGCTGGCGCTGGGCGCGCCCGACGTCGCCGACCTCGGAATCAGCGCCAGCCGGATCGAGGATTTCGCCGACAACGATGTTAGCAAGGGGAAGCAGCGCACCGCGCTGCTCGTTGCCGGCCTGGCGGGGCTGGGGCGGATCGATTCGCGGACCGCCGGTCGGCTGAGCGCGACCTACAAGCTTGGGCTCGGCGCGCAGACCAGTTGGACCCGGCTGATCGACGGGGCGATGCAGCGCCGTCAGGCGGGCACCGCCACCGTGCTGGCGGCGAGCGGTCTGCAAGGCCGCCAATTCGACGAAGTTGGCGCGCTCTATCTGTTCCACTCGGTCAACGCGATGCGCGGCACCGGCCAGGATTACCTGGCGCGGATGATTGCCGCCGAGGCACTGGCGCGCACGTGAAGCCCGAAGATCGGGCGCTGGTCGACCGGTTCTGCGAAATGTTGGCGGCCGAAGCGGGCGCATCGCGCAACACCCTTCTCGCCTATCGTCGCGACCTCGACGCCGCGGCCCAGACGCTCACCTCGCTTGAAACGGCGGCGAGCGACGATCTCAGCCGCCTAGGCGCGGCCTGGTCCGAACTCGCGCCCTCGACCGTCGCCCGCCGTTCGGCGGCGCTGCGCCGCTTCTACGGCTTTCTGTTCGACGAGGCGCTGCGCCCCGACGATCCGTCCGGGGCGCTGCCGCGGCCCAGCCTGCAGCGTCCGTTGCCGCGCATCCTCGACGCCGACGAGGTCGAGGCAATCTTCGCGGCCGTCGAGGACAAGGCGGCAAGCGGCGAACCGCTGGCCGTGCGCAACCTCGCGTTGATCGAACTGCTCTACGGCTCCGGGTTGCGCGCGACCGAGCTGGTATCGTTGCCCCGCCGCGCGGTGCGACCGGGCCAGCCGTTCCTGATGCTACGCGGCAAGGGCGACAAGGAGCGGCTGGTGCCGGTGTCGGCCCGGGCCACCGAGGCGGTCGCCCAATGGACCGTGCATGTTCCGCCGTCGAGCGCATGGCTGTTCCCGTCGGGCAAGGCGCACTTGAGCCGGGTACGCCTGTTCCAGCTGGTGAGGGCCATGGCCGGCGAAGCGGGGATCGCACCCGACCGGGTCAGCCCGCACGTGCTGCGCCACGCCTTTGCCACCCACCTCCTGGCGGGCGGGGCCGACTTGCGCGTGCTGCAGACGTTGCTCGGTCATGCCGACATCGCCACCACCCAGATCTATACCCATGTCGATGCCGCGCGGCTGGTCGAGCTGGTCAACGCTCGCCATCCGCTGGCGACCGATCCTCGTTGACGAGTCCGACCCCGCCGCTTACCCCGCGCCGCCAATGCTGACCTATCTCGAATTTGAAAAACCGATCGCCGCGCTGGACACGCGCATCAGCGAACTACGCGCGACGGCAAGCGCGGGCGAAATCGACATCGACAGCGAAGTGTCGAAGCTGGAGGCCAAGTCGGCCAAGCTGCTGCGCGAGACCTATGCCCGGCTGACGCCGTGGCAGAAGACGCTGGTCGCGCGCCATCCCGAGCGTCCGCATTTCAACCATTATGTCGCCGGCCTGACCGAGGATTTCATGCCGCTGTCCGGCGACCGCGCCTTTGCCGATGACCCCGCAATCATCGGCGGGCTGGCGCGGATAGACGGCCGTCGGGTGATGCTAATCGGTCATGAAAAGGGCGACGATACGGCCAGCCGCCTCAAGCATAATTTCGGCATGGCCAAGCCCGAGGGCTATCGCAAGGCGACCCGCCTGATGCGCCTCGCCGACCGCTTCGGCCTGCCGGTGGTCAGCCTGGTCGATACGTCGGGGGCCTTTCCCGGTGTCCAGGCTGAGGAGCGCGGGCAGGCGGAAGCTATCGCTCGGTCGACCGAAACTTGCCTTGAGCTCGGCGTGCCGCTGATCGCCGCAGTGGTGGGCGAAGGCGGATCGGGCGGCGCGGTGGCGATTGCCGCCGCCAATCGCGTGCTGATGCTTGAACATGCAGTCTATTCGGTGATTTCGCCCGAAGGCTGCGCCTCAATCCTGTGGCGCACGGCGGACAAGGCCGGCGAGGCCGCAGAGGCCATGAAGATTACCGCCGCCGATCTCAACTCGCTCGGCGTGGTCGACCGGATCGTGCCCGAACCGCTTGGCGGCGCACACCGCGATCCGACCGCTGCGATCGCCAGTCTTAAAGGGGCGGTAGTCGAAGAGTTGGACGGGCTTTCTAGGCTTGATCGGCGCCAGCTGCTCGAACAGCGCAGGGCCAAATTCCTCGCCATCGGTTAGGCCTGCGTCCACGGAACATCGCCGCGCTTGTCCCGTTCATCGACACGTAATCCGGGAGAGTGAATGGTGAAGAGCATGCGTTTCCCCCTGGCCCTACTGGCGTCGAGCGCCCTGGTCATCACGTCCGCCGACGCTCAGCAGGCCCAGTCGCTTAGTCCGCGCGATGTTCAGGAAGCGGCCAAGCAGCACCCTGAAATCGTCGCCGAGTTCGGCGGTGCGGAGACCGGCCCGCGCGCGGCTTATGTTGAAGGCGTCGGGCGGCGCGTCGCCGCCTTTTCCGGAACCGCCAACGCGGGACAGGTCTATCGTTTCACGACCCTCAACAGCGCGGTCGAGAATGCGTTCGCGGTGCCCGGCGGCTATGTCTACATCACCCGACAGCTGATGGGCATCATGAACGACGAGGCCGAGCTGGCATTCGTCGTCGGACACGAAACCGGTCACATCGCCGCCAATCACGCGCAGGCGAGGAAGGCGGCGTCGCAGAATAATTCAATCCTGGGCGTGCTCGGTGCCGTGCTCGGCGCAGTGGTTGGCAATAATGCGTTCGGCAACGTCATCGCTCAAAGCGCGCAGCAATTCTCCAAGCTTCGCACGCTAAGCTTCTCGCGCAATCAGGAATATCAGGCCGACGTGCTGGGCATCCGCTATATTTCGCAGGCGGGTTATGACCCCAACGCGGGCGCCAGCATGCTGACCCAACTGACCCGCGAGTCGGCGCTGGAGGCGCGGGTCCAAGGGGACACAAACCGCTCGGCCCCGGAATGGGCGAGCACCCACCCGCTCAGTCAAAACCGCGTCACCCAGGCGTCGCAGGCCGCTCGTCAAACCGGGCGCGCCGGCAGCGGGCTTCGCAACCGGGACGCCTTCCTCGCGCAACTCGACGGCGTGATGATGGACGACGACCCGGCCCAGGGCGTGATCGACGGCCGGACCTTCACTCACCCCGACCTGCGCCTGCAATTTATAGTCCCGACCGGCTATCTGATGCAGAACAGCAGCAGCGCAGTGTCGATCGAAGGATCTGCCGGGCAGGCGCAATTTTCCGGGGGGCGGTTCGACGGCAATATCCAGACCTATATCGGGCAAGTGCTGCAGCAACTGACCGGCGGCCAGGCGCAGATCGCGCTCGGCCCGCTGCAACAGACCAACGTCAACGGCCTCCCCGCGACCTACGTCACCGGGCGCGCCAACACCTCGTCGGGGGCAGTGGACGTCAGCGTGTTCGCCTATCAGTGGGATGCCAAGACCGCCTACCATTTCGTCGCGCTGACCCAGGCGGGGCAGGGTCTGGCGCCGTTCGCTACGATGGTCAATTCGCTGCGCCGAATCACCACCGCCGAGGCCTCGGCAATCCGGCCCAAGGTCATCGACGTGGTGACGGTAGGCAGGGCCGACACGATCCAGTCACTGGCGAACCGAATGGCGTATCGCGACTATAAGCTGGATCGTTTCCTGGTGCTCAACGGGCTGACGACCGGTAGCCGCCTGGCGCCCGGGCAGAAAGTCAAGCTGGTCGTCTACGGATCTCGGGGCGGCTGAACCGACGATTACATTGAGTCGTCGATCTTCGTGTCAAGCTTGCCCCACATTCCACCGGAACCGCCGCCGAGCGCGGCCAGCGCGCCCATGATGGCGACGATGATCAGCGCGGCGATCAACCCATATTCAATCACGGTCGCGCCGCGCTTGTCCGAGCGAAGCTTGCGACCGTTGGTCCGGGGAGCGTCCACGCCACCCTCCTTCTGGTCTGGTCCACCTTGCCGGATTACGGGCAAAGCCGTTAAGAATTGATGGGCCGAACGAGTTAATTTGGCGCTTGCCGGATTGCGGGGGACCAGGCGAGGAAGTGGAGAATTTCGATCACTTCCTCGGTTCTTCCGCCGTCGCCCAGGCCGGAGAAGCTGGCCGCCGCTCGATTGAATGCGGATCGGGACAGGGGTGGCGGACGCTCGACCAGCTGCCCCGTCGCGGCCACCGCACGCAAGTCCCGGACCAGATCGGCGAGCCGCGCGTAGGTGAGACGGACTCGGTCGACATCGACCACGGGCATCGCGAATCCGGTAGCCGATAGCAGCCCGGCCAGGGCTCTCGCCTCGATCCGCGGATGGGTGCGCATCGCGATGCGGCCTCCCGGCCGGTCGGCCGCGATTAGCGCCGCGCGCAGGGCTGCCAGGCTGTTGCCTCCGGCCAGGGCGCCAAAAATAGGGGCATCGGGCCGCAGCGAGCGGCGGATCAGCTGCAGGGCGAGCGGCAGGTCGTTGACCGTGTCGAGCGTGCCGACCGCCAGGCACAGG
>NZ_JACDDV010000021.1 GCF_013816785.1 Sphingomonas sp.
GTGCTGCTGGCCGCGCTGATCGTCAACCTGCTGGCGCTCGCGGTGCCGCTGTTCACGATGAACGTTTACGACCGGGTGATCCCGAACAAGGCCATCCCGACTTTGTGGGTGCTGGCGATCGGCGTGGCGCTCGCGCTCGGCCTCGATTTTGTGCTTCGCCTGGCGCGGTCGCAGCTGGTCGACGAAATCGGTCGTCGGCTCGACGCCAAATATTCGCAGAAACTATTCGAAAAAGTGATGAACCTGCCTATGGCCGACCGCCAGGGCAGCACCGGCGCGTTCGCCAAGCGGGTCAGCGAATATGAGGGCGTCCGCGACTTCTTCGCCTCGACCTCGGTCGTCCTGCTGGTCGATATTGTCTTTCTTGTCATCTTTCTGGTGCTCATCGCGATCATTGCCGGGCCGCTGGTGTTCGTGCCCTTGGTCGGCATCGTCGCGATGCTGGTGACCGGAGTGGTGCTTCAACGCCGTATGGCGCGCACCTCGATCGAGGCCCAGGCCGACAGCTCCCTGCAGCATTCCGTGCTGGTCGAATCGATTTCGGGCATCGAGACGCTGAAGGCCGCGCGCGCCGAAGGACAGATGCTCGGTCGCTGGCGGCGCTACGCCGCGATGTCCGCCGCGACGCAGGAAAAGATGCGCCGGCTGACCTCGGTCGCGGTCAATCTCGCGTCGGGCTGTCAGCAGGCGATCAGCGTCGGGCTGGTGATCGGCGGCTTCTATTTGTTCAACGAGGGCCACATCACGATGGGCGCGATCATCGCCATCGTCATGCTCGCAGGGCGGGCGATGTCGCCGATCGGCCAGTTTGCCTTTCTCGTCACCCGCGCGCGCCAATCGCTGACCACCCTCGATTCGCTGCAGCGGATGATGGAAGCCAATGACGAGCGGCAGGTCGCCGCACGCAGCATCGTTCCCGAAATCCGCGTCGGCCATCTTGAGCTCAAAAAGGCTAGCTTCCGTTATCCTGGCGCCAGCGCCGACAGCCTCAGCGCGCTCGACCTGTCGATCCGCCCGGGCGAGCGGATCGCGATCATCGGCCGGGTGGCGTCGGGCAAGTCGACGCTCGGGCGGATGCTGTGCGGGCTTTACGCGCCGACCGACGGGGAAATGCTGGTCGACGGCCTCGACAGTCGACAATATCATCCCCATCAGCTGCGCGAGAGTTTCCGCTTCGTCGGCCAGGATGCTGACCTGTTTTCGGGGTCGGTCCGCGACAATCTGATGCTTGGCGCGGCATGCGCGGACGATCAGCAGTTGATCGACGCAGTGGTCCGCTCGGGCGCCGACATCTTCCTGTCGCGCGACGCCGCTGGATTCGACCGGCCGGTCGGCGAGCGCGGCTCCCTCCTGTCAGGCGGCCAGCGATCATTGCTGGTGATGGCGCGCGCCCTGGTTTCACCGTCGAAGATGCTGTTTCTCGACGAGCCGACCGGGGCGATGGATACGCAAACCGAGCTTTACTTCATCGACAAGCTCAAGTCGGCGCTCGCTCCCGATCAATCGCTGCTGGTGTCAACCCATCGGCACAACATGCTGAGCATCTGCGACCGGCTGATCGTCATCGACGGCGGCCGAATCCTGGCCGACGGGCCGCGCGACGAAGTCATGCGCAAGCTCGCCGAAGCGAACAAGAAGGAGGCGAGCCAATGATCTCCCTCACCCCTCGGTTTGTGCCATCGCGCCGCCATGCCTCAGTCATGGCCATCGCCGTTCTGGGCGGACTGGTAGGAGGCGCCGGCTTGCGCGTCGGCCCGGTTGAAGCGACCTCGCCGATATCGCTGATCGCGCCGGGCAAGGCCGCGCAACTGGTGGCCGCGACGTCCGGCGAGCATCTGGCCGCGGCGCGCGCGGTCGGCGCCGAGGCCCAACTCATCAACGCCTCGATGCCGTTCAGCACCGCGCCGATCACGGCCGCGCGGCCGTTCGACCTTTCGGGTTCCGACCCGCTCGACCATCGACGCGCGCTGCTGTGTCTGACCCAGGCGGTCTATTACGAAGCCGGGTTCGAACCGCTTTCCGGCCGTCGGGCGGTGGCCCAGGTGGTGCTCAACCGGATGCGCCACCCGGCTTTTCCTAAATCGGTCTGCGGCGTCGTCTACCAGGGCGCGCGCGCGCCCGTTTGCCAGTTCAGCTTCGTCTGCGACGGCTCGCTCTACCGCCGCCCCGCGCTCGCGGCGTGGAAGCAAGCCGAGACTGTGGCCGCGGCGGCGCTCGGTGGCTATGTCGAACAATCGGTCGGCGCCGCGACCCATTATCACGCCAATTATGTCGCGCCATATTGGGCGCCGATGCTCGCCAAAATTTCGCAGATCGGCGCGCATATCTTCTATCGCTGGCCCGGTGCCTGGGGATCGACCGCCGCCTTTACCGGCCGCTACATCGGCGAGCCGGCCGATCCGCTGTCGCTGCGCCCCCCGCTTCGCCAGGCGGTGCTGACCGACGGAACCGCAGTCCCGATTGAAGATGCCACGACTGCCAGCGCGCCGGTAGCGCGCGCGCCCAACGACGTCGGCGGCCTGCTCGACACGACCAAGGGCTGGACTCTCAATATCCCGATGCCGTCCGACACCGGATCGGCAACCAGGGCTATCGCCCAACAGCAGTCAACCACTGGACAACTCGCCGCGACCGCGCCGGCCTCGCCGGCCACCGTGCTGGCCGCGCGCTAGGTTTCAAGGATATCATGATGGCCTCGATCCCTTTCATCAGCGGACCCAGCAGCCGCCGACGCGAGCCCCTAACGGGGGCGCGGCTGATCATCGTCTCGGTCGCAGTCGGCTTCGCGCTGTTCCTGCTGTGGGCGATGCTCGCCAAGGTCGACGAGGTCACAGCCGGTCAAGGCAAGGTCATCCCGTCGAGCAAGGTCCAGCTGATCCAAGCCGCCGAGCCGGCAACGGTCCGCGAAATGCTGGTCCGATCGGGCCAGCGGGTGCGGCGCGGCCAGCTGCTGGCGCGGCTCGACGACACGCAAAGCTCCTCGGAACTTGGACAGATCGAGGCCGAAACCCAATCGCTGCAGGAGCGCTCGGCTCGCTTGTCGTCGGAAGGCAATAATTCGCGCGGAGCTTTGGCCGGCGACGAGGCAGCGCTGAGCGCGGTCCGGCGCGATGCTCTGGGCAGCCGGGTGTCCGCCTTGCGTTCGTCCGCCGAGCAGCGCCGTCGCGAGGCGGCAGAGGCAAACGCCACGATTTCCAGCCTGACCAGCAGCCTGGCGCTGGCTCAGAAACAGGTTTCGATGCTCGAACCGCTTGCGGCCAAGAATATCGTGCCCCAGACCGAGCTGATTACCGCCCGGCGTGAAGTGATCGACCTTCAAGGCCGCATCGCTGGCGCACGCGAGCAGGCCGGGCGCGCCCACGCCGCGGTTAGCGAGGCGCTGAGTCAGGCCAGCGAGGCCCAGTTCACCTTTCGCCAGGACGCCCTTAGCGAGCGTAGCCAGATCAACCAGAAGATCGCGGTCAACGAACAGTCGCTGCGCGGCGCGCGCGGCCGCCTGGGAAGAAGCGAACTTCGCTCACCCGCCGACGGCTTCGTCAATAATTTGCAGGTGACGACCATCGGCGGGTTCGTTCAGGCCGGCGAAAAGCTCATGGAAGTCGTGCCGATGGGCGACAAATTGCTCGTCGAAACTCGCATCAAGCCGAGCGACATCGCCTTCATCAAGGTTGGCGACAAGGCGCTGGTCAAGGTTACCGCCTACGACTTTTCAACCTATGGTGGCCTCGACGGGCGGGTAGTCCAGGTGTCGGCCGATAGCATTTACGACGATGTCGAGCGCCAGGCCTATTTCACGGTCATCGTAGAAACGCAGCGCAGTTATTTGGTCGCGGCCGGACGGCGGTTGCCGATCACGCCGGGCATGATCACCGACACGCAAATCATCACTGGCCGGAAGAGCGTGCTGAGCTATTTACTCAAGCCGGTTTTGAAGGCGCGCAGCGACGCACTGCGCGAGCGCTGATCCTTACAGAGTGACAGTCGATGGCACCAGGTTGACGCTGCTGCGCACGACCTCGGGAAAGTCGGCCTCGCCCGACGCCGGCTCGAACCGGGCGTCGGCCAGCACGATCGGCTGCGACGGCGACTCATAGGCCGCGTAGGTTATCGGCGGCAGGTCGCGGCGATAGCCATGGGTATAGGTACGGCCGGCGGTGAAGGTCAGCACCGGTCGGTAATCTTGAACGCTGCTTGAATCCACGATCCGGTCGGTGCCGTTGTCGAGCACCAGAAAACGACCCGCGGCGCGGACGACAAGCACGGCATGATCTGCGCGCCGGGTCAGGTCTTTCAGGACGACCAGGTAAAGGTCCTTGTCGACGAAACCTGCGGCGCGCAGCATGGCGCGCTTGGCAATCGCATAATCCTCACAATCGCCGCGTCCGCGAGCGAGTGTTTCCGATGCGGCCAGCCAGCGGTCGGCGGTGCCGAACTGGACCCGGTCGTCGACGAAGCGGACGCGCGCGTTGACATAGGCGTTGACCGCCTCGAGCTTCCGGGTTGTCGAAGCGCCGCGCAACGAGGCGGCAAAGGCCGCGGCGGTGCCGCTGACCCCGGCATGGGCGACATGCCCCCAACGCGCGTCGAGCGGGCTACGGCCGATCGTCAAGGCGACGCTGTTGAAAATATCGGGCCGCTCGGACGATACCGCAGGACGCGAATTGCTGATTGCTGCCGGACGAAAAAGGGCGCCTTTGCTGGCCGGCGAAACGGCACGAACCGCCGGCGCGGCGGGCTGGCCCGACTGCTGCGCGAGCAGGGCGGCGAGCGCGCTCGGGGCGCCGAGGATCGCCTCGGCCTTCGACACCGGGCGGTAGGACGCATCGATCACTTGCGCCTGGACGGCGACCGGCAAGGCGGTCAGGGCGACGCCGGCCCAGATGCTGCGGACGATGCGATGCGGGATTCTGTCCATGCCCCGCTTTTCGCAGGACAAGGAAAAAACGATCTTAAATCACATGGTTAAAAAGCCGGTAATCTTTTTCCCGCCGCTCGATCGCAGTCAGGAAGCAGTCGATACGTCGGTTGAAGTCATCGGGCTGCTCAAGATTTGAGAGATGCCCCGCGCCTTCGACAAGCTCGAGCCGCGAGCCCGCTATCAGATCATGAAGCCGCTCCGAAAGGGCGGGAGGAGTGATCGCGTCATCATCTCCGACAAGGATCAGCGCCGGTACATCGATCGCCGCGACACGCGCTTGCTGGTCGGCCAGCCATACCGCCGCCGCGCCGATGCGATAGGCGGCCGGGTCGATCGCCGCCATCGTGTCTATCACCTCTTGGCGAAGCGCCTCGCTCGCCGCTTTGCCGACCAATGTGCCCGCCCGCGCCTCGGCCAACGCCCGCATCGACATGGTCTCGCTGGCCGCGACCGAGCGGTCGTGGATCGCCTGACCGTCGGGGTGGACCGCGAAACTGTCCGCGATGATCAGCGATGCGCAGCGCCCGGGGGCCGCGGCATGGACCGCTATGGCGATCACCCCGCCGAGCGACAGGCCACAAAGATGCGCCTGTTCGACGCTCAGCGCATCCATCGCGGCGAGGACCGACGCGGCATAATCATCGCGCGTCGCGCCGGCCCGAAAATCGCTCTCGCCATAGCCCGGATAATCCAGCGCGACGGCGCGGCGGGTGGCGCCGAAATGGGCCAGTTGCGGCGCCCACGCCGACTTGTCGGACCCGACCCCGTGGAGGAACAGGATGGGCGGGGCATCGCCGCTCCCTTGGTCGAGGATGCCGATCTGGCCCAGTCGTGTCGCGATAACCCCCATGACCGCCATCATGGCGGCCCGCCGCCGCTTTGCAAGCGCAACCAGGCCGCTTAGAGTCGGCTGCGCATGACCAGCATGACCATCAACGGCGAGGCCATTCGCTACAAACTCGATCCCGAGACGCCCTTGCTGTTCGCATTGCGCGATGCGTCCAACCTGACTGGCGCCAAACATGGCTGCTACAGCGGCGACTGCGGCACCTGCACCGTGATCGTCGACGGGCGAGCGGTGCTGTCGTGCCAACTGACGATCGCCGTCGCCGAAGGCGCCGACGTAACCACGATCGAGGGCCTTGCCTCCGATCGCGCGCACCCGTTGCAGCAGGCCTGGGCCAGCGAGCAGGTCAGCCAGTGCGGCCGCTGCGACCCCGGTTTCATCATGGCACTCGTCGCGCTGATGCGCGCGACGCCGAGTCCGTCGCCCGAGCAATTGTCGAGCCTGCCCAATATCTGCCGCTGCGGCGCGACCGTGCGGATGATGAAGGCGATCGCCCGCGCCGTCGCCGTCGCCGCCCCGCTTGCGCCGACCTCTCAGGAGTTGGCCCCTGGGCAGGACAGTTCGTCACGGTTCAGCAACGGCTCATCTGACGAAGCACAAATTCCGCCCAACGACTCTTGAAGTCGCTTGCGGGAGCGGAGTGGCTGATGCGTAGATTTCTTCTTCCCTTGCTGTTGGCCGGCGCGGTGATGCCGGTTGCGGCGGCCGCGAAGGATCGCGGGAGCCTGGTCAATCGGTTCGGCGAGGCGCGGGCAGAGCAAAGCGACCAATCCGCCTCGCCGGATGACAGTCCGCAGCAAGATCAGGGACGCACCGAGAGTCCGGTGCGCGTCGAACGGATGCAGCGGATCGAGCGAAGCGAACGGACCTCGGACGAGCCACGCTTCGAGCGCCAGATGCCGGTTCAGCAGCAGGTCGTGCTTGCTCCCCAGCATGTCGATAATCAATCGACGGGCGATCACCGCGATCTTCATCGCGACCTGCGGCAAGAGCACCGCGACTTTCATACGGCCGATCCGAACCGCCGAGAGCATCGGGAATTTCATCGCGAACAGGACCGGGAGCATCGGAGCGAACATCGGGCCTGGAACGGCGACCGCGACCGCGGGGCTCACGGCGACTATCATAACGATCTGCGGACCGAGCATGGCGCCTTTCACGCGACCAACCCGACAGCGCGCGAGGATCGGGCCTTCCATCGCGATCTGAACAGGGAGCACTACGGCGGCCATGCGGAGTGGAGCACGAGGTGGAGGAACAACTCCTCGTACGACTGGCAGCGGTATCGCGATCGTAACCGGTCGATCTTCCGCTTTGGCAGCTATTACGACCCCTATGGCTATGGCTATCGTCGCTTCTCGATCGGGTTCAACCTGTGGCCGAGCTATTACGGCTCCAGCTATTGGCTGAACGATCCGTGGCGGTATCGCTTGCCGCCGGCGTATGGCCCGTATCGTTGGGTGCGCTATTATGACGACGCGCTGCTGGTGAATATCTACTCCGGCCAAGTCGTGGACGTGATCAACAACTTCTTCTGGTAGACGAAGCCGGCCTGTTGGTCGAAGGGGCGTTGCGGGATGGCCGCGACGCCCCTCTGCGATTCAGTCGGGGCGCGCCGAGTGCCGCACATCGGGGACCGTTATGACCGCCAAGATTTTGCTTACCATCTCGACCGCCGCGATGGCATTGTCGGCATGCGCGACCACCCTCGCACCGGCGCCGGTCACGGAGGTCATCGCGCCTGCCGAAGTCGCTCCCGCGGTCGCGGTCGAAAGCGCGCACGCCCGGCTGTTCCGCCTGTTCAAGGACAGCGACGAGGCACAGCTCAAGCTCAACCCGATCAGCGCCATCTTCCGCGGCGACCTGCGTTATGCCGACCGTTTTGGCGACGGCATCACCGATGCTTATTACGACGCCTCGCGCGTGACCGCGCAGTCCGACCTCGATCGTCTGCACGCAATCAATCGCGGCGAACTCGATTTGACCGATCAGCTGGCTTACGATGTGTTCGAATTTTCGACCAAGGACACCCTCGAAGGCCTGCAGCCGCAATATCTCGACGTCAGCAAGGTCCGGCCGCTCAATCACTTCTTCGGCATGCAAACCTTTTACCCGACTTTCTCCAGCGGCAAGGGCGGCGCGCCGTTTAATACCGTCGCCGACTATGACAATAATCTGAAGCGCCACGCCGGCTATGTGTGGTGGATCGACCAGGCGATCGCTCGTTTCAAGCAAGGCCAGGCGGCGGGCGTGGTCGAAACCAAGCTGACCATCCGCAATGTCATCGAGCAGCTCGACAATCAGCTTTCGAAGAAGCCCGAGGACTCTCAATTCTACGGACCGATCAAGCAATTCCCGGCGAGCTTCGGCGAGGCCGACAAGGCGCGTCTGGCCGCCGACTATCGGACGATGATCGGCGGTCAGCTGTTCCCGGCTATCACGCGCCTGCGCAAATATCTGCGCGACGATTATCTCGCTAGCGCGCGTGACGGCGCGGGGCTCAAATATATGAAGGGCGGCGACGCGCTCTATCGCTACAATGTCCGATCGACGACCACGCTCGACATGACTCCGGAGCAGATCCACGCGCTCGGCCTGAGCGAAGTGGAGCGGATCACCGAAGGCTTCGAAAACGTCCGCAAGGAAGTCGGGTTCAAGGGCACGCTACCCAAATTCTTCGACTATATGCGCACCGCCAAACAGTTTCAGCCGAAGAGCCGCGAGCAATTGGGCGACGACTATCGCGCGATCGGCACCAAGGTCGAGGCGCTGCTGCCGCAATATTTCTCGACCATGCCCAAGGCCAAGCTGGAGATTCGCCCCTACGATCCGACCATCGAAAAATTCCAGGCCGGCGGCAGCTATGAACAGGGCACGCCCGATGGCAAGCGGCCCGGCACCTTCTATTACAACGCCTATGATTTGCCGGCGCGTGGGACGTGGCAGGAAACCACCTTGTTCCTCCACGAAGGCGAGCCGGGCCACCATTTCCAGATCAGCCTGGCGCAGGAGAATGAGGCGCTGCCGCCGTTCATGCGCTTCGGCGGCAATACCGCCTATGCCGAGGGCTGGGCGCTCTATGCCGAGACGCTCGGCTACGACATGGGCTTTTACAAGGATCCGTATCAGCGGTTCGGCACGCTCAACGACGAGATGCTGCGAGCGATGCGGCTGGTGGTCGATACCGGCATCCACGCCCAGGGCTGGACCCGTGAGCAGGCGATTGCCTACATGCTCGGCCATTCGGGCATGTCGAGGACCGACGCCACCGCCGAGGTCGAACGCTACATTGCCATCCCCAGCCAGGCGACCGCCTACAAGGTCGGCGCGCTGACCATCCAGCGGCTACGCAAAAAGGCGATGGACGAGCTTGGCGACAAGTTCGACATCAAGGAATTTCATGCCCAGGTGCTGATGACCGGCGCTCTGCCGCTGGCGATCCTCGAGAAGAAGGTCGACGCGTGGATCGCGAGCCGCCGGGCGCAGTAAAGGCAACTTGTACGCGCTGAAATCCTGTCCTAACTCCATTTCGCTCGGATGGGTGCAGGGGGGGTCGCTTGATGGATCAGGGATTTACGCGCGTCAGGCGCGTCGTATCGGCAAGTATCGAAACAGCGGTATCGGCGGCGGCGGCGATGAAAGCCAAGCCAGCGAAAGCTACCAATAAAAGAGCCTAGACCGAGCTTGACGACAAGTTCGACATTCGCGGCCTCCAGATCCAGGTGCTGATGACCGGCGCGTTGCCGCTGGCGATCCTCGAGAAGAAGATTGAGGCATGGATCGCGGCGAGCACGTCATTGAGCTGAGGCGGCCCTGCGGCAGCGGATAAAAACGGCGGTTTTGCGTCGAAGTTGATACGCTGGCGGCTTGAAATCCTATTTGTATCAACTTCGGGAATTTTGTCAGTATTTTCCCCTTCTTTTCAGCGATCCAGCCGCAGTTGATGATGCGATTCTGTGGCCGATCGCGCGTGCCGTCGGACAGGTGGATTTGGGTTCGCTTTGAGAAAGAGCCGAATCCAGCCTGGCAAATGAAATCCTACATTCCCAGCTGTTTTTTGGGTGATCGCCCGAAGCCGCTAAGTACGCGGAGGGAAAAGGACCTTCGTGCCTTTGCGTCTTCGAGTGACATCTTCCCAACGTCGAAATGGATCGCGCGGAGGCGCGGAGGCGCAGAGAGGTTGCTCCTTTTCTTCCGCGGCTCTGCGCCATTTATTTTTTTCGAGCCTCGCTTGCGACAAACTAGAGCGCGACCCCTTGCTATCCTGAAAGGCGGACGAAGGGGGCGAATTTGACTTCGCGTTTGACGAAGCTGGTTTCGTAGCGGCGCACGGTCGGATCGGCGACCAAGACAGCGTCGGTGAGCGCGTTGAATTCGGCCATATTGGCGCAGTCGATCATAATCAGAATGTCAAAGGCGCCGGTCATGTCGAAGCAAAATTGGACTGGCTCGCTTTCGACCAAGCGGCGATGAAGCGCGGCCTTGCCGGCATGGTCGGCATGCTCGCTGAGCTGGATGAACACCACCGCTCGCAATCGGTCGGCGGTGAGACGCGGCGATAACAGGGCAACGGTCCGGGCGATGAACCCCTCACCCCGCAACCGGCGGAGGCGACGGGCAATGGCGGATGGCGACAGCGGCACGCGTTGGGCGAGCATATTGGCACTTTGTCCGTCGTCGCGCTGAACCGCGTCGAGCAGGGCAAGGTCGAAATCGTCCAGCATATTTGGGAGCCTGCCAAATTCTGGCGCCCCGCGCACCAAAATTGCGCGGTTTTGGCGAGGGGTTTTGGGTAACCTTGTCGGGCCCATCTTATGCGGAGTTTAAGTCATGCGTATCCGTCTTCCCCTGCTCCCCGCCGCCTTGATCTTGTTGATCGGCGCGTCCGCGACCGCGCAGACTCAATCAGCGCCGACGCCCGCCGTCCCGCCGACCGCACCAGCGACGATTCCGTTCGTGAAATCCGAAGCCGAAGGCGTGGTGCGCGATCTCGCGACCAAGCTTGAGGACAATTTCGTGTTCCCCGACATCGCCAAGCAATATGCTGCAATGCTGCGCTTGAACCTTGCGGCAGGGAAGTATGCGAATTTCGCCGACGCCGATAGGTTCGCCAAGGCCGTCACTGCCGATCTTCAGGCAGTCCACAAGGACGGGCACCTTCACCTGAAGGCGACCCGGCCGGATGAAGGCGGCAAGCGCGAACTGCGCCAGCTTCCGACGAGCAGTGCCGTGGTCAAGTCCGGCTGGCTTGCCGACCGCGTTGCCTTCATCGAATTTGCCGGATTTCCTGGCAATGACGCGACGATGGCCGACCTGCGCACGTTCCTTGTCGCTCACCGTGGCGCCAAGACCCTGATCATCGACGCTCGGCACCATCGCGGGGGCGGGCTTGCCGAAATGAATGTCCTGTTCCCGCAAATCTTTCCGAGGGAAACGGTGCTGGTGGACATGGACACACGCGTCGCGGTCGATAAGCGCACGGGCGGCAAGACCGAGAATTTCATGCGCAAGGTCGCCGGTCCGGTGGGCGTGGTTCGCCGCGAGCATTATGTTGTCCCGGCGAAGAATCAGGGCGAGCTGGGCCACGCGAAGGTCTATTTGCTGGTATCGAAGCGCACGGGCTCGGCGGGCGAGCATCTTTCGCTGTCGCTGAAGCGCACGCATCGCGCTACCCTGATCGGCGAGAGCACCTACGGGGCAGGCCACTACGGCGGTTTTCAACCGATCGGCAGTGGCTTTGTCGCCTTTATCCCGGTTGGCCGCACGTTCGACCCCGACACCGGCGAGGGCTGGGAAGGGACCGGCGTCAAGCCCGACATCGAGGTGCCCGCGGACAAGGCGCTCGACGAGGCGCTCCGTCTTGCGGGAGTGGACAAGAGCGCCGAGGCCGCGCTCACCGAACTCCGCTAGCCCTCGTCCGCCGTGGTCAGCGCCTCAGCGATCAGCCGAATTGGTCGTGTCCCAGTTTGTAAACCTAACTTTTGGGGCGCCGGGCGAGAACGCCGCCGAGCCAGGCGCAGGGGATCGAGCTGAGAGCGAGCAGGATCGGGTACCAGGCCGGCCCCATGCCCATGCTGACCGCGGCAAACCCGCCAAGCGCGGTCAGCACGACGCCGATGCCGCCTAAGATGAGCGCGTGGCGCATGGGCGCTGAAGGCGCAAGGCGCGCGGTTAGCCAGCTGCCGAAAACCGCGATGACGATGCGGTAGGAGAGCGCCAGCAGATTATCGCCGGTTTCGTTCATCGGCTCACCCCACGGCGGATAGACGTTGAGCTCGTGGAGAAGCTGGTCCACGCCAAGCGACAGGGCGAAGATTGTGATGAGTCCCGCCAGCACTGCGGCGATGCTTCGCCAATGGCGCGGCCGCGTTCCGTCGTCGATTGTTGGAGAAGTCATGGCGCGCTCCCTCTCTACCCGATCACTGCGCCTGCTAGAATCAGAAAAAATGCAGTAGTCAACGATGTTGATCGCATCGGTTAAAATGTAAACGACGTTCGACGAGCCCCGTGCCTGGGCCGTGGCGGCCGAGCGTGGGCCGAAGTTCGACGTCCATGACCTCACGCCTAGGGGCTGATGACCGACGCCTTTTGCGGTCCGGAACGGAAAATGGCCGCCAGGATGACGGCGAAGAAGGCGGCGTGAATTTGCCTGATGAACCAATTTGGTTCGTTTTTCTTGACAATTAGGATTCGGATGGACACCGCTTAATCCCTATGAGGAGGGGCCGGGTGTCTCCATTCGAGTTCTATTTGCGCAGCGGTCGCCGAATTGCTCTGCCGCCGGCTACAGTCGAGACCAAGTTCAACCCATGGCACGACCCGGAGGACGGCCGCTTCACTTTCGCGGGTCAGGGGCGACATTTCGGAGGCAGTATCCGATCGGACCAGGTCGCGAATCGGCCGGTTGGCTTTCGCGGCGGCGGTGGCAGTTTTGGCGGCGGCGGAGCAGGCGGGTCGTGGGACGCTGTCGGCCAGAGTCCGGCTGAGAGTGGCACGAGAGGAAGGGGAGTTGCTCGGCCAACTGATCGAGTCACGCTCAAACGACCTTCGTCGTCGGCTAGAGTTCCGGGAAAGCAGCAACGCACTCGGCTCACAATATACAAGAACGGCTACAGCTACGAATTGGATGCGCATGCGCGTACGCGAAGAGTAGCGGGTGAAATCCGGCTGCAATCACAACCGCGGTCGCGGAGCGCGCAGTCGAATGCAGGCAAGCCTGATCGCCGTAATAGTGACGATGGTGGCCATTTCATTGCCGCCCGATTCAACGGCTCGCGTGAATGGTTCAACCATTTCGCACAGGACGCCAACTTCAATCGCGGAGCTTACCGGTCTCTCGAAAACCAGTGGGCGCAGGCCACTCGATCCGGTAAACGCGTGTTCGTCGATATCACCCCGGACTATCGCGGAACCTCGATGCGTCCTTACAAGCTCACGGTCAGATCGATTGTAGATGGCAAAGAGTTTATCCGGGGGTTTCCAAATGAAAAATTCGGACGGTGACAAGCGCGACGGTAAGGACGAGTCCCTAGGTCCAGTTCTCGCGGATATAGGAGGTGAGTTGGCGCGCCACGTCGAGGGCGATCCGGATGGGATGTTCCTATATGCTGAGGCGGGCGAAGGCTGGTATGCCGTTGCGGTGTTCAAGGAGGAAAGCGACCAGGTTCGTTATTACTCGCCTACATCGGAACTCGGGGACCTTGTGTGGGAAGTCTGGAACTCCGAGGAGCCTGAGAAGCGCTGGGCAGTGATGGAGTATGAGATCAAGGGCAGGAAATTCGATGTGCAATTTCAATTTCCAGATGAGATCGATCCCAAGGAAACGGAAATGGACCGGCGCCCGCGCGTGATCGAGCGACGGTTCGGCGATAAGCCGGTGGTTTATCCGCCGTGGCCGTCCGAATGACGGCAAGCGAATTTCAACACTCTCATGCCGCCGCCAGAGCTTCGGCGATCAGCTTTCGGCTGTTGTCGATGCCGTAAAGCGCGATGAAGCTGCCCATTCGGGGGCCTTGGGACGAGCCTAACAGAGTTTCGTAGAGGGTTTGGAACCAGGTGCGCAGCGGGTCGAAATTGTGGCGCTTGCCGATTTCGAAGACGATGTTCTGGATTTCGTCGGCGGGAGTGTCGGGCGAGAGCTTGGCGAGTTCGGCGTCAAGGTCGGCTAGGGCGGCGCGTTCGGTTTCGGTCGGGGCGCGGCGCTTGAGGGTCGGGGCGACGAAGTCCCTCGCGTAATTGACGGCCAAGCCGATCAGCTTGTCGAGCTCGGGGTCGGTCGCGGGCGACGTGCCGGGGGCATATTGCTGGACGAAGCGCCAGGCGGTCGCCTTGTCGCCGACACCCGGCAATGAGGCAAGGTTGAGCAGCAGTCCGTAGGTCAGCGGCAGCGTTGCCGCCGGCACCTTGCCGCCGTGGATGTGGTGGACCGGGTTGCCGAGCTTCTGTTCGATGGCTTGCGCGGCGTAATTGCCGCGAAACTGGTAATATTCGTCGACCGCACGGGGGATGACGCCGAGGTGCAGGCTCTTGGCCTTGCGCGGTTCGCGATAGGCGAAAAAGGACAGACTCTCCTCGCTGCCATAAGTCAGCCATTGGTCGATGCTGAGGCCGTTGCCCTTCGACTTGGAGATTTTCTCGCCCTTTTCGTCGAGGAACATCTCGTAATTGAAACCCTCGGGCGGACGGGCCCCCAGGATACGACAAATCTTGCCCGACTGGGTGGTCGAATCGATCAAATCCTTGCCCGACATCTCGTAATCGACCCCGAGCGCGACCCAGCGCATCGCCCAGTCGACCTTCCATTGCAGCTTGGCGAGGCCGCCGAGCGCGGACTGGGTGATTTGCGTTCCGTCCTCATCGGTGAAGGCGATCGTGCCGACGTCGGCGTCGACCACCGTCACCGGCACCTGCAGCACGCGGCCCGAGGTGGGCGAGATCGGCAGCACCGGCGAATAGGTTAGGCGGCGTTCCTCGCCCAGGGTCGGCAACATCACGCCGAGGATGTCGTCCCAGTGGCGCAACACCTTCCGAAGAGTGTCATCAAAGCGGCCGGCAGCGTAATAGTCGGTCGACGAGGCGAAGTCGTAGTCGAAGCCGAACTGGTCGAGGAAATGGTGAAGCAAGGCGTTGTTGTGCGCCGCGAAGCTGTCATGTGTGCCGAACGGATCGGGGATTTTACTCAGCGGCCGGCCCATATGCTCGGCCAGCATCGCACCGTTCGGAATATTGTCGGGCACTTTCCTTAGCCCGTCCATGTCGTCGCTGAAGGCGATTAGCCGGGTCGGCGCGCCGGTAAGCTCCTCATATGCGTGGCGGACCATGGTCGTGCGCAACACTTCGTTGAAGGTGCCGATGTGCGGCAGGCCGGAGGGACCGTAGCCGGTTTCAAAAATGATTGGGGCGCCATCTGGCTTACCATCGGGCCAGCGCTTCAACAGCTTGCGCGCTTCCTCATAGGGCCATGCCTTGGACGTCAGGGCGGCGGCGCGGATCTCGGCGGTGCTCAACTGTTGCCCTTTCGTTCCGGCGCGGCCAATGCTTGTTCGTGGCCGCTCCTTTGCTCCTTCCCGCGCTTCATGCAACCCATGCCGGCATCTGGATCGCGGCGGGCGGCGAGGTGCGAGAGGCGGCACGCGGCGAGGCGATCGGGCGGCTGGCGGAGACGCCGCACATTCTGCTCAACGCGCCCTTGGTCGGGCAGCGGTTGGGGACGCCCGACGTGTCGGGGCTCGACCTGCTGGAACTGTTCGCCTTCGTCCACCCGGCGCGGTTCGCGGTGCCGACGGTGCCGGGACTGGCGCGGGCGGTCGGTGTGGCCGTGCCGGCGAGCGATGCCGAGGCGGCGGGGACGCTGGGCGCGATCGCCGGGGCGCTGCTGGGCGATCTGGAACGAGCGGATTGGGCCGAGCGCGAAGGGGCGTGGACGGTGAACGCGACGCTGGTCCGGCTCGGCTGGAGCTGGGCGCCGTTCGTCGGGCAGCGACTGAAGCAGCCCGAGCGAGGCGAGCGGATGCTGTTTTCGCGGCTGCCGCAATGGGAAGAAAATGCCGAACGCCCGCCGCCCCGAACCATTTCGATTGGGGCGGGCGAGGCCGAGTTGAAGCTGGCTGAACTGACCGGCGACGGTGCCGAGCCGCGCGAGGGGCAAAAGGCGATGGCGGGCGAGGTCGCCAGTATTTTCGCGCCGCGCCGCGTTGCTGGCGAACCGAACATGCTTCTCGCCGAAGCGGGGACCGGGATCGGCAAGACGCTCGCCTATCTCGCGCCGGCCGCGTTGTGGGCGGAAAAGGCGGGCGGGACGGTGTGGGTATCGACCTTTACTAAGGCGCTGCAGCGGCAACTCGACGCGGAAAGCGCGCGGATCGTTGCCGACCCCGAGGAGCGCAAGAAACGCATCGTCATTCGCAAGGGGCGGGAAAATTATCTGTGTTTGCTCAACCTGGAAGATGCGATGCAGGGCGCGTTCTTGGGGCGGGCGGCGATTCTGGCACAATTGGTCGGGCGGTGGGCGGCTTATTCCAAGGACGGCGACATGGTCGGCGGCGATTTGCCAGGCTGGCTGCCGAGCCTGTTCCGGCGGGCTGGCGCGGCGGCGCTAACCGACCGGCGCGGCGAGTGCGTCTATGCCGGGTGCCCGCACTATCGCAAATGCTTCATCGAGCGCGCCGAGCGGGCCGGGCGCGAGGCCGACATCGTCATCGCCAACCATGCGCTGGTGATGGTCAACGCCGCGCGCGGGCGTCCCGACGCGCCGACGCGAATTTTGTTCGACGAGGGGCATCACCTGTTCGACGCCGCCGATTCGACCTTTTCGGCGGCGCTGACCGGGCAGGAAGCGATCGAGATGCGACGCTGGATCGTCGGGCCGGAAGGCAAGTCGCGCGGGCGGCGGCGCGGGCTGGCGGCGCGGCTGCTCGATGTCTGTTCATACGACGATCAGGGGAATGTGGCGCTCGATGCGGCGGTCGAGGCGGCGCGGGCGCTGCCATCGGACGGTTGGCTGCAACGGCTGAGCGACGGCGACCCGTTCGGGCCGGTCGAGCGGCTGCTCCACGAGGTGCGGGGCACGGTCTATGCGCGCGCCAAGGCGCAAGAGGCGGGCTACGGCTTGGAGACCGAGGTAGCCGAGCCCGACGGCAATCTGGTGTCGGCGGCGGCGGCGGCGATGGAAGGGTTGGAGGCGCTTGCCAAGCCGCTTGCCGCGCTTACACGGCGGCTTGAGGCGATCCTCGAGGATGCGCCCGACTGGCTCGATTCGCAGGCGCGGGCACGGGTCGAAGGCGCGATCAGTGGCCTCGCGTGGCGGCGCGAGACGCTGGCCGCGTGGATCGGGTTGCTTGGGCGGATCGGCGGGGTCGCCGATCCCGATTTCGTCGACTGGCTGGCGATCGACCGGGTCGAGGGGCGCGAATATGACATGGGGCTGCATCGCCACTGGCTCGACCCGACGCGGCCGCTGGCCAAGGCGGTGCTCGAGCCCGCCCACGGCGTACTGGTGACCTCGGCGACGCTGCGCGGGGCGGAAGGGTGGCCGAGCGCCGAGGCGCGGACCGGCGCAGCGCATCTCGCCGCGCCGACCCGCTATTTCGAGGCGGCGAGCCCGTTCGATTATGCGGCGCAAGCCGAAGTGCTGATCGTCACCGATATCGGGCGAAACGACGTTGCTGCGCTGGCCGGGGCCTATGCTCGGCTGATCGAGGCGGCCGAGGGCGGAACGTTGGGGCTCTTCACGGCGATCCAGCGGCTGCGCGCGGTCCATGCACGGATCGCCGACCGCCTGGCGCGGGCTGGTCTCCCGTTGCTCGCCCAGCACGTCGACCCGATCGACACCGGCACTTTGGTCGACATTTTTCGCGACGATCCGCACGCCTCGTTGCTTGGCACCGATGCGCTGCGCGACGGGGTCGATGTGCCGGGCGAATCGCTGCGGCTGGTAGTGATGGAACGAGTGCCTTGGCCGCGGCCGACCGTGCTCCACGCGGCACGCAGGCTCGCCAATGGCGGCAGCGCCTATGACGACCGGGTGGTCAAGGCGCGCCTCGCGCAGGCGTTCGGGCGGCTCGTTCGGCGGCAAGGCGACAAGGGGTTGTTCGTGATCCTGTCGAGTGCGCTGCCGTCGCGGCTGCTTAGCGCCTTCCCGCCCGAGGTCATGGTGTCGCGGATGCCGCTCGACCTAGCGTTGCAACGGGTCAGGGCGAAGCTGTTCAGCCCGGTTGGCGTTTCCCTCCCGGAGACCGTGGAAGGTGCATCATGAAACGATTGATCCTGCTTCGACATGCCAAGGCGGAAGCGGATTCGCCTGGCGGAGATTTCGAGCGGCCGCTCAGCGCGCGGGGACGCAAGGATGCGTTGCGTATGGGCGAGGAAATTCGCCGGCTTGGCCTGAACTTCGACCTGGTTTTGGCGAGTCCGGCGCGACGGGTGGCCGAGACAGTGGAAGCCTTGGGGGAGCTTGTGCCGCGCTTCGACCCGCGACTCTACAACGCCTCGACCGGCCAACTATTAAACCTGGTGCGGGAGATCGAAGATCATGTCGGCAGCCTGCTGCTGGTCGGCCATAATCCTGGCATCGAGTTGTTGGCGGCGCGACTCGCGGCCAGCGAGCGGATCGGCGATTATCCTACGGGGGCGCTGGCCGAGACCGAGCTGACGATCGACCAATGGCGAGAGGCCGGAAAGGCGAGCGGGCGGCTGATCCGCTTTATCAGTCCCAAGGATTTGGCTTAGCCGGAGAGCGCGGCAGCCAGCCGGTCGCGAATCGCGGACAGGCGGCCGACATCAACCATGTTGCCTTGCTCGGCGGGGACGGGGGTATCGATCCCCGATGCCGACTGCGGGACGAAAGCGGCGGGCGGCGGAGCGAGCAGCTCGGAAGTGGAGCCGCCCTTCTCGCGGAGCAGTTTTTGAACGCCCTTCACCGTATAGCCTTCGAGGTGAAGCAGGCGATGTATGCGACATGCCAAGGCGACGTCGGCGGGGCGATAATAGCGGCGGTTGCCGGCGCGCTGCAGCGGCTTCAACTGCGGGAATTTGGTTTCCCAGTAGCGCAATATATGCTGCGCGACGCCGAGTTCGGCGGATAGCTCGCCGATCGTTCGAAAGGCGTCGGGAGCCTTGTCGACGCTTTTCGAAGTCAATGACGGCGCCACAGCCTGGCTTACTTCGCGATCCGGTCGCGCATGATCTGGCTGGCGCGGAAGGTCATCACGCGCCGCGGGGCGATCGGCACTTCAATCCCGGTCTTGGGGTTGCGACCGACCCGCTCGCCCTTGTCGCGCAGGATGAAGGTGCCGAATCCCGACACTTTGACGTTCTTCCCGTCGCTCAGCGCGTGGCACATATGATGAAGTACTTTCTCGACCACGCCGGCGCTTTCCGCGCGCGACAGGCCAAGCCGATTATGAACGATGTCCGAAAGGTCAGCGCGGGTCAGAGTACCCGAATGCAAACCAGAGTTCGAACGGGCCATCCCCGCATCCGCCATCATATTTCTCCGCCCCCAGAAAACGCGCCTTCGTCCGCGCCGATCATTACCGTATCGCAAAGCCACTACGTCGGCAATTCGACTTTTGCCAGGTTTTTTCCTTACGGTTCAATAGCGAAGCGCGGCAGCACCCCATGTAAATCCGCCGCCCATCGCCTCAAGCACTATCAACTCGCCGCGTTTGATTCGCCCGTCACGCACCGCGACATCCAACGCCAGCGGCACCGACGCGGCCGAAGTATTGGCGTGCCGGTCGACCGTGACAATGACTTTCTCTGGCGGAAGCCCGAGCTTTTTGGCGGTCGCGTCGAGGATCCGGGCATTGGCTTGATGAGGGACTACCCAATCGACGTCGGCCGCCGAGAGTCCGATGTCGTCAAGCACTTCGCCCAGAACCTTGGCGAGGTTGACCACTGCGTGGCGGAATACCTCGGGGCCCTTCATGCGCAATTTTCCGACCGTTCCCGTGGTCGACGGACCACCATCGACATAAAGCAGGCAGCTATGGCGGCCGTCGGCATGGAGGCGAGTCGCCAAAATCCCCGAGTCGCCGTCTTCGGCCTCGAGCACCAATGCGCCGGCACCATCGCCGAACAAAACGCAGGTAGTGCGGTCTTCCCAATCGAGAATGCGGCTGAAGGTTTCCGAGCCGATCACCAGCGCGCGTTTCGCGCTGCCGCAGCGGAGCATCGAATCGGCCACCGACAGTGCGTAGAGGAAGCCGGTGCACACCGCGGCGACGTCGAACGCAATGCAGTCGTCGATGCCTAGCATCGCCTGCACCTTGGTCGCGCTCGCTGGGAAGGTCTGGTCAGGAGTCGCGGTCGCCAGCACGATCAGGCCGATGTCGGCCGGTTGCAGCCCGGCGGCCTCGAGCGCCTTTCGGCAGGCGTCGACGGCGAGCGTCGCAGTCGTCTCACCCTCGCCGGCGATATAGCGGCTGCGGATCCCGGTGCGTGCGACGATCCATTCGTCCGACGTGTCGACCCGGGCGGCGAGTTCGGCGTTATCGACGCGCCGAGCGGGGAGTGCGGAACCGGTCCCCTTGATCACGGAGCGAAGTGTCATTCGGCCGCCTCGTCGGCAAAGGCATGGGCGCGGAAGTCGTCCAGATCTTCGCCGATCCTGCGGGTGATGTCGTTGCGGACCATCGAAGCGGCGACCCCGATCGCATTGGCGACGCCCTTGATGTTGGCGCTGCCGTGACTCTTCACCACGAGACCGTTCAGTCCGAGGAAGACCGCGCCATTGTGATTGTTTGGGTCGAGGTGGACTTTGAGAAGGTTGAGCGCGGGCTTCGATAGCGCGAACCCGGCTTTCGAGCGGAGCGACGAGGTAAATGCGCGGCGCAGCAAGTCGGTGACGAAGCGCGCGGTGCCTTCGGCGGTCTTCAGGGCTATGTTGCCCGAGAAACCGTCGGTGACGACCACATCGACGTCGCCGCGCGACAGGCGATCGCCTTCGGTGAAGCCTTCGAAGCGCAGCGGCAAATAGTCAGCCTCGCGCAGCAGCGCGGCGGCCTCCTTCAGCTCGCCGGTGCCTTTTAGCTCCTCGGTGCCGATATTAAGCAGCTTAACCCGCGGCTTGGCGACGCCAAGGACGGTGCGCGAATAGGCTGAGCCCATGACCGCGAACTGGACCAGATTCTGGGCGTCGCACTCGGTGTTTGCACCCAGGTCGAGCATTACCAGATCATGGGCCATGGTCGGCAGCAGGGCGGCGAGCGCCGGGCGATCGATGCCGGGCATCGTGCGCAGCGCGAGCTTGGCCATCGACATCAGCGCGCCGGTGTTACCGGCCGACAGGGCAGCATGCGCCTGGCCAATCTTCACCGCGTTGATCGCCATGCCCATCGACGTGGTTTTGGCGCGGCGGATTGCTTGGCTAGGCTTTTCGCTCGCCTGAATCGAGTCGGTGGAGTGATGGATGGTGACCGCATCCGCTAGCGGGCGGTGCTTGGCGAGTTCAGGCGCGATCAGCGCTTCGTCGCCAAAGAGGTCGAATGCCAGCCCGCGGTCCTTGCGCCGCGCGCGGGCCATTCCGGCAACGATCACCGCCGGGCCGATATCTCCGCCCATGGCGTCGATCGCAATGCGCGGGCTCACGGTCATTCGTGCGCTGCCCTCGTCTTCCGCGATGTCGCCTAAGCCTCGGTCGAAACGATCTCGCGGCCGTTATAGTGGCCGCAGGCCGAACAGAGGTTGTGCGGCAGCTTAAGCTCGCCGCAGTTGGGGCACTCCTGGAAGCTGGCCGGGGTCAGCGCATGATGGCTGCGGCGCATGTTGCGCTTCGAGGGCGACGTTTTTCTCTTCGGGACGGCCATTTCGGCTCTACCTCAACATAATGCCAAAAAATTGGCGACTTTCCGCGCCCAGCTCATCGGGTTATCCCCGCGGCGGCCGCCGGAAGGTCGCGAACGAGTGCGCCCTATAGCGAAATGACCGCACGACGCAAGCGCTTCACGCCCTCATTAACGCCCTGTCGGCGACGAACGGATTGGTCGCACGCTCGTGCGCGAAAGTCGACATCGGACCGTGGCCGGGGATGAAAGCGGTGTCGCCGCCCATGGGCCACAGCCGCTGAGTGATCGAATCGAGCAGCTGCTGATGATTGCCGCGCGGGAAATCGGTGCGGCCGATCGATCCCTGAAAAAGGACGTCGCCGACCAGCGCGAGCTTCGATTCGGGATGGTGGAAGACGATGTGCCCCGGGGTGTGGCCGGGACAGTGGCGGACGTCGAGGGTCAGCGTGCCAACCGTCACCGTCTCGCCGTCGACCAGCCACCGGTCGGGCTCGAACGGCTGGCCCGGAACGCCGTAGCGGGCGCCGTCCTCGGCCAGTCGGTCGATCCAGAAGCGGTCTTCCTCATGCGGCCCCTCGATCTGCACGCCGAGTTCATCGGCGAGAATCCCCGCCGATCCGCAATGGTCGATATGACCATGGGTGAGGATGATCTTCTCGATCCTCACGCCATGCTGGGCTTGCGCCGCCTTCAATCGGTCAAGGTCGCCGCCCGGATCGCAAAAGGCGCCGCGCATCGTCTCGGTGCACCACAGCAACGTGCAATTCTGCTGCAACGGGGTCACCGGCACGATCGCCGCACGCAAGGGAGGATTGGCGGTGGTCATCGCTTGAGCAGGGTTCGGTCCCAGAACGCCAGCGTGTTCCAGAACAGATAATCCTGATTCTCCTTCTTGGCGAACCCATGGCCTTCATTCTCGCCGACCAGATACCAGGCGGTGCCGCCGCGGGCGCGGATCGCCTTGACGATCTGGTCGGCCTCCGCCTTGGGCACGCGCGGGTCATTGGCGCCCTGAACGATGAACAGCGGCGCCTTGATCTCGGCGATACGGCGCAACGGCGAGATGTCCTGTAGCTTGGCGCGCTGCGCCGGGTCGCGCTCGTCGCCATATTCTACCCGGCGCAGGTCGCGGCGATAGCTTTGCGTGCCCTCAAGGAAGGTGACGAAGTTGGAGATGGCGACGTTGCAAAGGGCGCCCTTGAACCGTGCCGCATAGGCGATCGCCGAGGCGTAGCACATATAGCCGCCGTAGCTTCCGCCGGTCACCGCCATCCGCTGCGGATCGAGCCGAGGGTCGGCCGACATGCGGTCGAGATAGGCGCCGACATCCTTGACCGAATCCTCGCGTTTGAACGGGCCGTTGTCGAGGCTGACGAAGCGCTTGCCATAGCCGGTCGAGCCACGAACGTTGGGGAAGAAGAGTGCGATGCCCTGCTCGTTGAGGAGGTAGTTGTTGCGGCCGAGGAAGACCGGTCGGGTCTGACCCTCGGGGCCGCCGTGGATGTTGACGATCAGCGGACGCTTGCCCGGGAACCTGCGCGGGTCGGGGCGATAGAGGAAACCCGATACCGGCTCTCCGTCGAAGCTTTTGACTTCGACCAGCTCGGGCTCGACATTGAGGTTGGGGTTCAGTCCGCCGGTTTCGCTCTGCGTCCAGCGGGTGACCTTGAGCGTCGCCGGATCGAGCGAATAGGCGTCGGATGGGCTTTTGGCCGAGGTCAGGCTGAAGCCGAGCGGCCCCCATTTGGCGAATTCGAGCCCGACGATCACACCGGCTGGAAGCGAGGTGACGCGACGGATGCGGCCGGTCCTGACGTCCATCAGCGACAGGCGCGCGATGCCCGCCTCGTTGGTGACGAAGGCGATGGTGCGGCCATTCTCGCTGATGTCGAATGTCTCGACGTCCCAGCGGCCTTGCGAGCCGACCGGCGTAAATTTTCCGGTCCGCGTGTCGAGGCGGCTGAGGCGCTGGACGTCGCTGTCCTCATCGGAGGTAACCCACAATGTCCCGTCGGGGGCGAACTGGGCTCCCCCATAGGCAATCGTCTTCGAATGATCGCCGATGGGTGACAGCCGGCCGCTGGCGACGTCGAGCAGGTGGAGGTTGGACTTGGTCACCGAGACATATTCGCCGACGACCGCGCGGGCATTGCCGGGCGCGAAGTCGCCGAAGTTCCAGCCGCCGCCCTTGACCTCGGCGACGCGCCTCTTCGACGCTGGGTTGCGCGGATCGACGATGTAGAGGTCGGTGTCGGTGCCGTTGCGCTCGGTCGAGGTGAAGCCGACGAGCTTGCCGTCATGGCTCCACGCGCCGAGCTCGTTGCGGCTTTTGCCGCCGGCGGTAAGCGGCGCCAGCCGGCCGTTGGCGAGGGCATAGAGCTGGAAGAATTCGTCGCCGCCATTGTCCTTGCTGACGACCAGCGTATCGCCGGTCGGCGACCAGCTGCCGTCCAAAGGCTCGACCTCAAAGCTGATCTGGCGGCGGTCCATCATCGGGCCGGCGACGCGATGAAGCTGGGCGACATTGCCGAACCGGGTCGAAATAAGCATCGAGCGGTCGCTCGCATTCCAGCCGGCGAACCCGGCGCTGCGCGATTCCATATAGGGACGCGAAGCAGCGGCGAGCGCGTCGGGCACGGCGGACACTCCGTCGGCAGTCAGGGCGGCAGGCTTGGCAACCTCGGCGGCGGCGGGAGCCGCGATCCCGGCAAGCAATGCAAACAGGATCGAGCGGCGCATACCAAAACTCCCTGGCGGATGATCGGACCAGCTACGCGGGAGATGGCGATCGACGCAACCCGTGGCGCCGCCGGCGGTCGACTACTGCGGCAGTTTGTCGAGCGCCGGCGGAGCAGAAGCCATGGTCCTCGACGTCGCCTCGGCGCCGCGCAGGGCGCGCAGGACATTGCCGCCAGCGAGTTTGGCGAGATCGGCATCCGACCAGCCGCGGCGGATCAGCTCGGCGAACAGGTTGGGATAATCGGCGACGTTCGACAAGCCGTCCGGGGTGGTGTCGATCCCGTCGAGGTCGGCGCCGATCCCGACATGGTCGTGTCCGGCCACCTTGGCGGCATAATCGACATGGTCGGCGAGCTGCGCGAGAGTTGCGCGGGGTTCGGGATGCGCGGCCTTCCACGACGTCATTCGCGCCTCGCGTTCAGTCGGCAGGCCGAGATAGAGCGCCTTCAGTCGTGCCTCCTCGGCGGCGCGGTTGGCGCCCCACTGGCGCACTTCCTCGCTGACGAATCCCGGCGCGGCGTTGATCATCACCACGCCGCCGTTGGCGGCAAGCCGGCGAAGAACGGCATCGGGCACGTTGCGGGTGTGCGGATCGAGGGCGCGGGCGCTGGAGTGGGAGAAGATCACCGGCGCCGTGCTGGCGTCCAGCGCGTCGTTCATCGTTTCCTCGCTAACGTGGCTCAAATCGACCAGCATGCCGAGCCGGTTCATTTCCTTGACGACCGCCACGCCGAACGGGCTCAAGCCGCCATGCTTGGGATCGTCCGTCGCGCTGTCGGCCCATTCGGTCGTCGCCCAGTGGGTCAGCGTCATGTAGCGCGCGCCGAGACGGTAGAATTGACGAAGCGCGGCCAGGCTGCCGCCGATCTGGTGCCCGCCCTCGATGCCGATCAGCGAGGCGACCCTGCCCTTCTTGTGGATGCGGACGATGTCGTCGGCGGTTCCGGCGCGTTCGAGGTCGCCCGGATAGGCAGCGATCATCCGGTCGACGATGTCGATCTGCTCGATTGTCTGGCGGATCGCCTCGTCGCCATGGACCGCGGCGTCGATATAGACCGACCAGAACTGGCCGCCGACGCGCCCGGCGTGGAGCCGCGCCATGTCGGTCATTAGGCTCTTGGGTTTCCAGTCGGCGGTGCCGTTCTCAAGCCGGTCGACCTTGAGCCCGTAATTCTCTCGCAGTTGTTCGGCGATGTCGTTGTGGCCATCGATCAGCGGGGTGCGCTTGAGGATGCGGTCGATGCGCGCCTTGACCTTCGGATCGATCGGCTGCTGCGCGAGGGCGGGCGAGGCAAGCAGCAAGGCGGCGAGCATGATGGACGAACGCATTTCTATTCCTCCGGACGTGATGACCGGCAGGGTTTACGGGGACGGGCGAAGCGGGGCAATGGCGGGCGATGTGGATTTTATTCGATGATGCACGCGACGGCGGCACGGCGCCGCGGCTGTACCGCGCGCCGGTGCGGACGGTCGTCGCGTGGGAACTGGGTGAGGTCGCGGGGGCGATGGACGAGATTCGCGCGGCGGTCGCCGCGGGGGCACATGCGGCGGGTTATCTCGCCTTTGAAGCTGGCTATGCGTTCGATCCCAAGCTCGCTCCCAACGCGCGGAAAGCCGAGGGTCCGCTGCTCAACTTCGGGCTGTTCGACCGGTATGGGACGCCCGATCTCGACAGTGTGTTGCCGCCGCCCGAAGGAGCCTATGTCGGCCCGATCCACCCGCGCATGTCGCGCCTCGACTACGAGGCCGCGGCGGGCCAAGTGCGCGAGCATTTGTTCGCCGGAGATTATTACCAGGCCAATTTGACATTCGGCTGCGACGTTGCGGTCGCGGGCGACCCGCTGGCGCTTTACGCGCGGCTCAAGCGGTCATCGAAGGCCGGATGGGGCGGTGTACTGGTGGCCGAGGACCGGGCGCTGGTTTCGCTCTCGCCCGAGCAGTTCTTCACCATCCGCGATGGCGTGATCGAAACCAAGCCGATGAAGGGCACCGCGCCGCGCCGCGCCGACCCCGCCGCCGACCGGGCCGAAGCGTCGGCGCTGATGGCGGACGAGAAGCAGTGCGCCGAGAATCTGATGATCGTCGATCTGATGCGCAACGATTTGGCCCGGGTTTCCGAAACCGGCAGCGTCGCGGTGCCCGAACTGTTCGTGGTCGAAACCTATCCGACGCTTCACCAGCTGGTCAGCCGGATCACTGCTCGGCTTCGCTCGGGTGTCGATGCAATCGAGGTGCTGCGAACGATTTTCCCGTGCGGGTCGGTCACTGGCGCGCCCAAGGTGGCGGCGATCGAGGCGCTGCGCCGGCTCGAGCCCGAGCCGCGCGGGGCCTATACCGGATCGATGGGGTGGATCGAGCCGCCCAATGAAAATGGGTCCGGCGACGCGGCGTTCAATGTGATGATCCGGACGCTCGAATGGCCGGCGGGCGCTACCCACGCGCGGCTTGGCCTTGGATCGGGGCTTGTCGTCGACAGCTTGGCAAGCGATGAATGGGCCGAGTGCCTGCTCAAGGGGGATTTCGTGCGGCGCGAGGCCCAACAGTTCGACCTGATCGAGACGATGCGGTTCGACCCCAGCGCCGGGATCGCCGAACTCGACCGGCATCTCGACCGGATGGGTGCGTCGGCGACCGACCTCGATTTTCGCTTCGACCGCCACGCCGCGCGCAACGAGTTGCAGGCGGCTACCTTCGGGCGCAAGGAGCGGGCGATGGTCAGACTGCTGCTGTCGCGGACCGGGGCGATGGCTATCCAGGTCAAGCCGTTCGACGACCCGCCCAAAGCCCCGGTGCGGGTCGCGCTACGCCCGCTGCCGGTCGACTCGGCCGATTTCCGTCTGCGCCACAAAACCAGCGACCGCCGCTTCTACGACCGGGCGCGGCAGGAGGACGGTGCCTATGAAACGATCTTCGTCGATCCCGACGGCCAGGTCACCGAGGGCAGCCGCACCAGTATTTTCGTCGAACGCGGCGACAAATTGCTGACACCTATGCTTAGCCGTGGGCTGATCCCCGGCATCCTCCGCGCCAAGCTGATCGACGAAGGTCGCGCCGAGGAGGCCGAGCTAACCCCCGGCGATCTTAAGGACGGTTTCTTCATTGGGAACATCGTTCGTGGGCTAATATCGGCGCGCTTGGCCTAGGCCGCGATCGGGAATCTTAGGAGTCGGTCGGTGACCGGCACCAGCGCCGACGCACCGGATCCGACCTTTTTCACAATCTCGGGGTGGCCCGCGTCGAGGCCGCCGGTGAACGCACCGTAAGCGGGGAAGATGAGCTTGGTTTCGCTGGCGACGAAGCAGCGACGCGAAACGTGGCGACCCCTCAGGTTGACGCGGAACTTGGGATGATAGTGGCCCGATAATTCGGGGGTCGGGTCGCCCGCGACCGCTTCGTGACGGAGGACTAGCCCGGCAACGCGATCCTCCTCGACCAGCCGACCACCACAATGGTCGATGAAGCCGGCGTCATGGTTGCCGGTGATCCATACCCAATCAATCCGCGACGTGAGCGAGGCGAGCAGGGCGCGGGCGTCGGGGAGCAGGCGGTCGCAGCCGAAACGGTCGTGAAAACTGTCGCCGAGACAATAGAGGCGGCTGACCCCGGTGCGGTCGATGTCGCGGGCGAGCGCGGTGAGCGTGGCGTGCGAATCGTAAGGCGGCAGCATCTGCCCCCATCGCGCGAACCAGCTCGCCTTTTCGAGGTGAAGGTCGGCAACCAGAAGCGCCCGCTCGGCGGGCCAGTAGAGCGCGCCGTCGGGGCTGGCGAGGAAGTCGTAGCCGGCGAACGAAAAGGGAACCATGAGTTGAGCTGTAGACGGGAAAGGCGCTCTATTCCAACTGCTTCATGATGTGATCGCGCAGCGCCCGCGCGTCGTGCAAGGCATTGTGAGGCACGGCGCTGTTGGCGGCGGTCGAAAAGCCGTGGAGCGGGACGAAGCGCAGGGTCAGCGGCGGACTATGGACCATCTGCCCAGGGCCGGTGACCAGCAGCATCGCCAGCTGCGCCAGATCCTCGGGCCAGTCGGCGATGATGTCCGGTGCGCTATCATGCGCCAGCCAATGAACGAGCGCTCCGGCGGCGTCGCGGCGCGACAGCCGCGGGCCGCCGAGCGCTTCGGGCACCATGTCGAGGAAGGGAACGACGTGCCGCTCGACCCACGGGTCGGCTACGCGATCGTGCGCGATGACCGCGTAAAATTCCTCACCACCATCCTCGGGCACCAGCGCCAGGCTGAGGAGCGGCCCGCCGAAGCCATCATATTCGGTGTCGAGGAAATAGCGCACGCCCGCTTATCGGGGCGGCGGCTGCACTGCGCAAGGCTCGCCGCTGGAGCGGGCCCTGGCGCACGCTTTCTCCCGCTCGCGCGCTAGCCGGCCGGCGGCTTCTTCGGCCTTGCGTAGATCGCGCCCCCGCTTCTGGTCGGCCTCGGCCTGGCTGGTGGTCACCGCGTCGACGCCGGCCGAAGCGGCCTTGACTGGCAGGGTGACGACGTCGACCGCGGTGCTGGCGATGGTGCCGACGACGCAGCCCGAGAGGGCAGGGAGGGCGGCAAGGGCGAACAGGATGCGCATCGCTGCTTCATGACCGATGTCGCGTGGCGCGTCGATGAACGATCAGTCGAGCCGCATCGCTTCCGCGGCGAGCGCCTCGGCCTCGACCAACAAACTTTCGTCCGCTTCGCCGCCGGGTGGCATTGCCTCGCGGCCGACGATGACCATCAGCGGCACGGCCATCGGCGTGATGCGGTCGGCCTCGACATGGACCATGGTGGCCGAGGCGCGATCGACCAGGCGGACGAGACGGCCCAGCTCAGTCATCCGTGCGCGCGCATCGCTCCAGGCGGCGCGGAGCAGCAGATGCTCCGGCTCGTAGCGGCGCAGGACATCGTAGATGAGGTCGGTCGAGAAACTGACCTGGCGGCCAGTCTTGCGCTTGCCCGGATGCTGTCGCTCGACCAGCCCGCCGATCACCGCGACCTCGCGAAACGCGGTCTTCAAAAGATAGGATTGCTCGACCCAGTCGACGAACTCCTTTTCGAGGATGTCGGGGGAGAACAGAGCCCTGGGGTCGCGGATCGGTTCGAGCCCGTAGCAGGCGAGGCCATAGTCGTTGGCGACGAAGCCGAGCGGCTTCAGCCCGGCATTCTCCATCCGGCGGGTGATCAGCATGCCGAGCGACTGATGCGCGTTCCAACCTTCGAAGCTGTAAGCGACCATATAATGCCTGCCATGATGGGCGAAGGTTTCGACCAATAATTCGTGCGGTTCGGGAAGCGTCGAGCGTTCGCCCTGGACCTCCAGCCACTCGCGCACATCGTCGGGAAAGCGGATCCAGGCGTTGCGATCACACAGCATATGGCGGACGCGGTTGGCGAGATGCGTCGACATCGACATGCGCTGCCCGCCGTAAGTCACGATCCGCGCCGATTTGGACGAGGCGTGGACGAGGATGTCGCCGTCCTTGATCCGCTCCACCTCCAGGCTGAGCCCGGCGAAGAAGAAATGGTCACCTGGTGTCAATGTCGAGGCGAAGCCCTCCTCGACCGTGCCGAGCTTGCGGCCATTTTTGAACCGCACAGCGAGCAATGGCTGCTCAACGATGATGCCCGCGTTGAGCCGGTGTTGAAGGGCAACGACGGGCCGAGCGATGCGCCATCCTTCCGGGCCGTCGGGCACCAGCCGGCGGTATTTGTCATAGGCGCGCAGCGCATAGCCGCCGGTGGCGATGAAATTGAGAATTTCGGTGAACGTCTCCTCGGAGAGACCCGCGTACGGCGCGGCCGATCGGACCTCGGCAAGCAGGTCGGGTTCCTTGAACGGGGCGGCGCAAGCCACCGCCAATATATGCTGGGCAAGCACGTCGAGCGCGCCCGGGCGGAAGATTTCCGGATCGAGCTCGCCGTCGTCGATGGCGTCGAGCGCCGCGCGGGCTTCGAGATATTCGAACCGGTTCCCTGGAACGATCACGCCCTTGGACGGCTCGTCCAGTCGATGATTAGCGCGGCCGATCCGCTGCAGCAGCCGCGACGAGCCTTTCGGTGCGCCCATTTGCACGACCAGGTCGATGTCGCCCCAGTCGATGCCGAGGTCGAGGCTCGAGGTCGCGACCAGCCCCCGAAGCTTGCCGGCCGCCATCGCCGCTTCGACCTTGCGCCGCGCTTCGAGCGCCAGGCTGCCGTGGTGGATGCCGATCGCGAGCGCCTTGTCGTTGACCGCCCACAGGTCCTGGAAGATCAACTCGGCCAGGCTGCGGGTGTTGCAGAAGACCAATGTCGTCTGGTGCGTTTCGATCAATTCCATCACTTCGCGCGCGGCATGGCGGCCCGAATGGCCGGACCATGGGATCCGATTTTCGGGGATCAGAATCGACAAGTTAGGTTCGGCCCCTGGATCGCCTTCGACCAGCCTCACCAATTCCTGGTCCGCATCGGGCGCAAGCCAGCCGCGATAGGCCTCGGAATCGCTGATCGTCGCGGACAGGCCGACGCGGCGGAGATTGGAGGCGAGCCGCTGCAGCCGGGCTATCGACAGCGACAGCAGGTCGCCGCGCTTCTCCCTGGCGAAGGCGTGGATTTCATCGACGACGATGGTCCGCAGATTTTCGAACAACAGCCCGCTGTCGGGATAGCTCAGAAGCAGGCTAAGCGATTCGGGCGTTGTCAGCAGGATTTGTGGGGGGCGGACGCGTTGCCGCGCCTTGCGGTCGGATGGCGTGTCGCCGGTGCGGGTCTCGACCCGGAGATCAAGCCCCATCTCCTCGATCGGAGTCAGCAGGTTGCGTTGGACATCGACCGCCAGCGCCTTCAGTGGGGAGACGTACAGCGTGTGAAGGCCGGTCGTCGGCCGTTCGATCAGGTCGACCAGCGTTGGCAGGAACCCGGCCAGCGTCTTGCCGGCCCCAGTGGCGGCGACCAGCAGGACATGTTCGCCCGCCCGCGCGGCGTCCAGCATCGCCAGCTGGTGCCGCCGGGGCGACCAGCCGCGTTCGGCGAACCAATTGGATAATATTGGAGGAAGGGGCTGGCTCAGCGTCCTTCTTCATCCTTCAGGGCCGCATCCTCCGCCGCATAATTGGCCTTGGTGGCCCGTTCGGTGACATCCTTGCTAACCCTTGACTTGCGGTTGCGCAGAATGACCCAGACGAACAGGGCCAGCAAGATGATTGGACCAATGACTGTGATGAGCCCCCAAGTGCCAGTTTCCTGCATGTCGATCCTTTCCAATCGCGCCGGGAACCGCCGGGCGTTTCAGGGACTATAACCCTGCAATGGCCCGGCTGGGTTCCTGGATCGAGCCTTTTCCCGAAGGCATCTACGTCAAACCCGCGGATGCGTGGGTCGATCCGTCGCAGCCCAAGGAGCGGGCGCTGGTCACGCATGGCCACGCCGATCATGCGCGGGGCGGCCATGGCGCGGTATGGGCAACGGCGGAAACGCTGGCGATCATGGACGTGCGCTATGGCCAGCAGAACGCGCATGCGGTCGCTTATGGCGAGCGGGTGCGGATCGGCGAGGTCGAGGTGAGCTTTGTGCCCGCCGGCCATGTACTGGGTTCGGCGCAAATCATCCTCGACTATGGCGGCGAGCGGGTGGTCGTGTCCGGCGATTACAAGCGGCGGCCGGACCCGACGTGCGCGCCGTTCGAGGTCACGCCATGCGATATTTTCATCACCGAGGCGACTTTCGGACTGCCGGTGTTCCATCATCCCGACACGGCCAGCGAGATCGACCGGTTGCTCCACCGCCTCCACGCCGAGCCCGACCGCTGCATCCTGGTCGGCGCCTATGCGCTGGGCAAGGCGCAGCGGGTGATCGCCGAGTTGCGCGCGCGGGGACATGACGCGCCGATCTATTATCACGGCGCGATGGAGCGGCTGTGCCGATTGTATGAGGAGCTCGGCGTTCCGCTCGGTGAGTTGCGGCCGGTAGCGGACGCGAAGAAGGAGGAGCTTCAAGGGCGGATCGTCATCTGCCCGCCGTCGGCGCTCAACGACCGCTGGTCGCGGCGGCTGCCCGATCCGGTGACGGCAATGGCCTCAGGCTGGATGCGCATCCGTCAGCGCGCGCGGCAAAAGAACGTCGAGCTGCCGCTGATCATCTCGGATCATGCGGATTGGGACGAACTGACCCAGACGATCAAAGACGTCGCGCCCAAGGAAGTGTGGATCACGCATGGGCGCGAGGATGCGCTGATGCACTGGTGCATGTTGCACCAGGTCAAGGCGCGCGAGCTCAATTTGGTGGGCTATGAAGATGAGGACGATTGAGATTGGGGGCGTCCGCAATGGGTGGAATGCGGACATTGTAAACGGTTCGGCAAGTGCCGTACTGTGTACCTCATAAGGGGAGGGATATGAGGTTCATCGCGGTTTGGGCGCTCGTCCTCACAGTACTATTGCCGGCCGAGGGTACGGCGCAACGAAACGCTCCCGTCGATGCCCCCTTTGTTCTGGAGCACTCCTATTGGATTGAGCCCGGTCAGACGGAACGCTTCCTCACCTTGTTCAACAAGAACAAGCTGCCGCTCCTGAAACGCGAGATTGCGGATGGGCGCATCTTATGGATGCGGATTACGCGGCCAAGACTACGAAGCAATGCGACGAGCCAACCGGATCTTCGCTTGACCATCGCATGGAGGAACTCGGTAGTCGCTTGGGATGATGTTGACCCTTCGCGTTTCGTAGCGGCTCTCTTTCGGAACCAACACGCCTGGCGAGCAGAAGAGGCCGAACGTGAGAGGCTCGTTGTCACCCGCGCTGATGTTCCTGTGCAGGAGCAATCGATCACCACGCCCTAACGTCCGCAATGGTCGAAAGGCGACGCTAGTGCGCCGCCTCGACTGCTTCGATCCCTGAAGCTTTCAGTTGCGCGTTAATCGTTGCCATCAGGCGATCCAGCCCCGCCTGATCCTTCGACTCCGCCCGCGCGACAAGGACATCCTGGGTGTTCGAGGCGCGCAGGAGCCACCATCCATCGGCGGTTTTGACGCGAACGCCGTCGGTTTTGTCGACCTTGGCGCCTTCCTCAGCAAGACGCGCCGCGACTTCTTCGATCACCGCCACCTTGCGGCTTTCGTCGACCTGGAAGCGGAGTTCGGGGGTGGCGACCGACACCAGCATTTCGCTCTTCAGTTCGGTCAGTGTCTTGCCGCTTTCCGACACCGCACGGATCAGGCGGACGGCGGCGTAGAGCGCATCGTCGAAGCCGTACCACTCATGCTTAAAGAAGATGTGGCCGCTCATTTCGCCCGCCAACGGCGACCCGGTTTCCTTCATCTTCGACTTGATCAGGCTGTGGCCGGTCTTCCACATCAGCGGTTTGCCGCCCATCTCCGCAATGCGGTCGAACAGGGTTTGGCTGGCTTTCACATCGGCGATGATCGTCGCTCCCGGCTCGGCCTTGAGCACTGGGCCGGCGAGGATGATCAGCAGCTGGTCGCCCCAGATGACGCGCCCTTGGGCATCGACTGCGC
>NZ_JACDDV010000022.1:0-18807 GCF_013816785.1 Sphingomonas sp.
GAGGGCGACTCAGCGAAGCTGAGCGGGGTGAGGGGAGTCTTGGCTGCGCCCCCTCACCCTTCCGCGGCTGCGCCGCTCCCTCCCTCTCCCGCGAGAGGAGAGGGGCTAAAACTCCACCTCGTCCTCGCCTGCCCCGACCACCCGTGGACCAAGGCGACCCGCGACGCGGCGGCGGTGCGCATCGCGATGACGGTGGCCGAGGCCGGCCCCGGCGAAGGACGCCTGATCGAAGTCGAGCATGAAGCAGGGCTCGACAGCGATGAACCGGAACTGCGGTTCTCGGAAGTCTGCGGAGTCATCAACGCGAACTTGTCCGTCGGCCCCAACCCAACATCAGCGCAGCCACTTTTAGCAAATGCTGGCATGAGCTTCAGAGGCGTCACGCTGATCGGCAAAGGCTTCGTGGTTACGCCAATCGAGGCTCGAGCCTTAGGCCTGGGGAAGCGCGAGGGGCTCGAACAGCATATCCGTCCTTACAAAAATGGCCGTGATCTGGTGCAGAATCCCCGCGCCGTCATGGCCATTGATCTCTTCGGCTTATCTGAACTTGAGGTGCGTCAGCGTTACCCGGAGGTTTATCAGTACCTTTTGGTAAAGGTGAAAGAACTGAAGGATGAGCAGGGCATAGTTATTGGGCGCGACTCTAATCGTCGGGGTTCGTATCGAAATCGCTGGTGGATCTTTGGCGAGCCTCGAGGGGAGCAAAGGCCATCGCTTGTTCATTTAAGTCGATATATCGCCACCACTCAAACTGCTAGACACCGTATGTTTGAGTTTTTATCGCGCGATATAATTCCTGACCAACAACTGATCGTCGTTGCCTCGAATGATCCGGGTCACTTAGGGATACTTTCGTCGCATATTCATGCCCAATGGGCATTGCGCGTGGGTGGTACGCTTGAGGATCGTCCCAGATACAATAACACAAGCGTCTTCGACCCCTTCCCCTTCCCCGACGCCTCGCCCGAACAACGCATCCGCATCGGCGATCTTGCCGAAGAACTCGACGCCACCCGCAAGGCCGCGCTCGCCGAAGTGCCGCGCCTGACGATGACCGAAATCTACAATTTTCGCGAACGCATCGCCGCCGGCGAGCAGCTTGCCGGCCATGACCTCGACCGTGCCACCGCCGCGCGTGCCTTCATCGTCAACCGCCTCCACGAACAGATCGATGCCGCCGTCGCCGTCGCCTACGGCTGGTCAGCCGACCTCGCCCCCGCCGAAATCGTCGCCCGCCTCGTGGCCCTGAACACCGAACGCAAGGCCGAGGAAGAGGCCGGCACGATCCGCTGGCTAAGACCGGACTATCAGCAGCCTCGCTTCGGCCAATAATTCCCCTGTCCTACAGCCCCCAACCTGTGCCAGCGTCACCTCCGGCGATTCGCCTCGCTTGCTCTTTCTCCCCGTTGGTCCACGGCAATAAGCGCCCACCGCGCCCTCCGCTCTAACTCCCATCTTCAAACCTGCCCCGTCACTGCGAACATTGGGAACATTCGAGCGCAGGCAATCCGGGGGATTGCCGAGCACGAATGTCGAGCGCAGGCAGTCCGGGGGACTGCCGAATACGAATGTCGCACGGAGGCAGTCCGGGGGACTGCCGAGTACGAATGTCGAGCGCGCGCCCGCCGCCAAATCCGGTTCCACGATCAACTTCATCAACTTATCCTGCCCACCAATCCAATTCTCGCGTTCCGATTCTCGCGTTCCGAGTGCGTCACGGACTCTGCTCAATAATGATAGCGGCTCTGTGCGATCTCGAGCGTCTGGGCATCGCCCATCCCGCTCGCGCGATAGACCAGCCGATGCTCGCCGTTGATCCGCCGCGACCACCAGTCGGCAAGGTTACCGCCCAACGGCTCGGGCTTGCCGGTGCCCTTGAACGGCTGACGGCGACACTCCTCGATCAGCGCGTTCAGGCGCGCGAGCAGCTTGGCGTCACGCTCCTGCCAATAGAGATAGTGGGTCCAGGCGCGCCCGGAAAAGACCAGCTTCACGGCTGGATCAGATCGCGCTCCACGCCCTTGCCCGCGTCGAGCTCGGCGATCGCCGCCAGCAGCTCGCGGGCGTTGACCGGCGAGCGCAGCAGGTACAGCGTTTCCTCGATCGACGCCCATTCGCTTTCCGACACCAGCACCGCGCCCTCGCCCCGCTGGCGGGTGATGGCGATCGGCGCGCGGCTGGCGACGACCTCGTCGATCACCGATTTCAAATTCTCGCGGGCTTCGGAATAGCTGATGGCGCGCATGGCATTTAATTGGACAACACTTTGTCCAATATCAACACCGACGTTGCGATCGCGCCTGGCCCGCCTTGCCTTCGGCCCCCTCTTGCGCCATAGGCCCGCGGCGCCTGCCCCGCCTTCGGGATTCGGCCAGACGCTTGAACGACTGCTTATAGACGACAGCCGGAGGGGCGATCGCACGGTGCGGCGTCAACGATCGGCCAACACGAAGAAGAACCGCATGCCGCTATACGAGCATGTTTTCCTCGCGCGTCAGGATCTGGCTCAGGCCCAGATCGATGCGCTGGCGGAAAACGCGACCAAGATCCTGACCGACAATGGCGGGAAAGTGGTCAAGACCGAGACTTGGGGCCTGCGCGGCCTCGCTTACCGCATCGCCAAGAACCGCAAGGCGCATTACGTCATGCTCGACGTCGATGCCCCGCCCGCGGCCGTCGCCGAGCTGGAGCGTCAGACCGGGATCAACGAAGACGTCATCCGCTATATGACGATCCGCGTCGATGCCCATGAAGCCGGCCCCTCCGCGATGATGCGCAAGCAGGAGCGCTCCGAGCGTGGCGACCGCGGCCCGCGCCGCGACGATCGTGGTGATCGTCCCGACCGAGGTGCCGATCGTGATTCTGGCCGCCCCGAGCGCGCACCCCGCGCCGAGCAGGAGGCATAGGCATGGCCCGTCCCTTCTTCCGCCGCCGCAAATCCTGCCCCTTTTCGGGCAAGGGCGCTCCGGTCATCGATTATAAGGACGTCCGCCTCCTGCAGGGCTTCGTGTCCGAACGGGGCAAGATCGTCCCCAGCCGCATCACCGCGGTCAGCACCAAAAAGCAGCGCGAGCTGGCCAAGGCGATCAAGCGCGCCCGCCACATCGGCCTGCTCCCCTACGTCGTACGGTAAGGAGCAGAAACCATGGATGTCATCCTGCTCGAACGCGTCGAGAAGCTGGGCGCGATCGGTGACGTGGTCACCGTCAAGAACGGCTTTGCCCGCAACTTCCTTCTGCCCAACAAGAAGGCCCTGCGCGCCAATGCCAGCAACAAGAAATTGTTCGAAGCCAACCGCGCCAAGATCGAGTCCGACAATGCGTCGCGCAAGGGCGAGGCCGAGAAGGCCTCGGCCGGCGTCGACGGCAAGACCGTCCAGCTGATCCGCCAGGCGTCGAACGTCGGCGCGCTCTACGGATCGGTCAGCGCCCGCGACATCGTCGAGGCGCTCGAGGGTCAGGGCGCCAAAGTGACCAAGAGCCAGGTCATCATGGCCCGCCCGATCAAGGCGATCGGCATGCACGAGGTCAAAATCGCGCTCCACCCCGAAGTGGCGGTGACGGTCAAGGTCAACGTCGCCCGTTCGCCTGAGGAAGCCGAGCTTCAGGCGCAGGGGATCGACGTCATGTCGTCGATGTTCGAACGCGACGAAGCGGGCTTCACCGAGACCTATGACCCGACCGCCGAACCAGGCGCAACCGCCGAAACTTCGGATGAGGCGCCGGCGTCCGACGCCCAACCGGCCGAGGAACCTGCCGCGGAAGCCGATCAGGCGTAAGCCTTTTCATATGCTCGAAAATCGGGGCCGCCGGGGATGATCCGGCGGCCCTCTTTCGTCGGTTCACCGAAACGTTCGCGGTTCGTCGCATCTGTCGGTTCGCCGACGGAACGGACGGTCGGCTCCGCCGGTTTGATGAAGTAGAGCTGGGGCCAGTTGAAGGAGACGAGCGCCATGGAAAACCGTGAAAATCAATCGCCCGACATGAGCAAATCGCAATCTGCCCAGCAACCGACCGGGACTGACAAGGATCGCGGCGAGGAAAATCGCCAGTCGACCCAGGGTGGCCTCGATCAATCGTCATCGGAACCGTCCGATACCGGCCAGTCCGACACGTTGACCGATCAGGCAGGCGACGTCGAAGGCCAGTCAGATTTCCAATCGAACGACACCGAAGGCGCCAGCGCCACCGGACAGGCGAATTCGCCGGGCTTCGTCGGCGCCGAGGGTCAAAGCGACTCGAGCAGCGAGATGGTCGAGAACGAGCAGGACTTCACCAAGGACGGCCAAGGCTCGACCGAATAGGCCTAGGCTCAACATGAAAGGGCCGCGCGGTCGAGAAGCCCGCGCGGCCTTTCTATGCTTGCTTGGCAAGGAACGCGGTCTCGCGCTCGACGTGCGGCGCGAAACTCGGTCGGGCCAGGATAGCTTTGGCAAAGGAAGCGACGCGCGGATGTCGCGCTTCGTCGACAGCGACCCCGGCGTGGGTGAAGTTCGCGAACGGGCTGGCCACCGCGATGTCGGCCAGCGTCAGCCGATCGCCGACCAGGTAACCGCTGTCGGGGATGACTCCCTCAAGATAATCGAGCAGCGGCGGCAGCTCGTCACGCTCGGCGGCGGATGCAATGGCCTCGTCCCCCTCACGACCAAGGAACCGCGGTGCAACGATGCGGTTGAAGAACATCTTGCCGCCGCACGCGAACAGCATCGTGTCCGCCCATTCGTCGAACCAGACGACCCGGCCGCGCTCTTTCGGGTCGGCAGGGATCAACGGGGGCTCAGGGTGCTTGGCCTCTAGATAATGAATGATCGCGCTCGAATCGGCAATGCCATAGTCGCCATCGCGCAAGGCGGGCATCTTGCGGAACGGACTAGCAGCGCGGAAGTCGGGATTGGGATCGCCAAGCCCAACCGGTGTCAGTTCAATCTCGATCCCCTTTTCGGCGGCATAGGCGGCGACCTTGCGCACATAGGGCGAGAGAGTCGAGCCGTAGAGTATCATCGTTGCACTCCTGCTGCGGCGGTTAGGCTCCAATGCGGTAATAGTCGGCAATCCGATCGAGCGCGAGGGATAGCACCAACTTTCCCGCGCGGGCCGGCCAGCCAAGCGCGGTTTCGGCGGCCCGCATACCCTCGCCGCCGCACACCACGCGCCACAAAATATCCCCCAACCCCGGCCCGGCCTCGGCGACTGCGGCATGGAACCGCCGCTTGGCGTCGAGTTGGGCGGCGGTGAGGTCGATCCCCGGAGCGGGGCCGGCTCGCCCGCGCGCCACCGGCGCGGCATCCCAGCTCATCGTGACGCGCGGCGATAGCTGCGCCCGCTCCCAATCGGCGCGCAGCCGCTCTCCGGCCTCAAATTGGCGGCGCGTGACATGGCCGCGCGCGAACAACCAGCCGAGCGGGCTTTCGGCGAGATTGACCGTCACCGATCGCGCTGGTCGCCGCCCCCGCCTCTCGTCCCCAGGAATGGCTCGCTCGGCGAGAAGGCGGCTGGCGGTCATAAGCGTCTCTCCAACGGTGCGAGTCGCTTGCCTCTTGCCATAAAGGCAAAGATGTAGGACAGAAGAAAACCTCTCTGGTTCATTGCAAAGGGCAATATTCACCATGTCCAGCCATTTCCGCCAATGATCACACGCATCAGGGAAGTCCGCCGCGCCCGTGACATGACCCTCGACGACGTTGCCAAAGCGTGCGACCCGCCGACCACGCCGCAGACCATCGGCCGGTTGGAGACGGGCACGCGGACCGTATCCGTGGGTTGGCTCAACCGGATCGCCACTGCTCTGGGGGTTGAGGCATCCGACCTGGTCGATCATCCGGACCGCGCCGACCTGCCGGTAGTGGCGGTGTTGGGCGCGAGCGGTGCGGTTGCGCCCAAACGAACGTCGCTGGTGGTGCCTCCGAAAGCCGCAGCGGGACAGGTCGCGCTAATCGTGTCAGCCAGTACAGGCGACTACCGCGCCGGTGACGAAATCTGGTGCGAGCGGCTGAACCCTGACCAGTTCGCCCGCGCCTTGAACCGCGACATCCTGGTTCCCCGCCCCGCTGGCCGCTTCCTGTTCGGACGGCTGATCGGGCGCGAGGATGGGAAATTGCATCTCCTCCCGCCGGGCGCGGGCGGCCGTCAAAGCGTCGTCGCCGATCCGCCCTGGGCAGCGATGGCCGTGAGGTTGGTGCGGACTTTGTAGGCGCTCCTTCTGGCCGGTTTCGATCAATTGCGGACATTCGCGCCGCGCCCAACGGGCCGCGGGCCGCCGCTTTCGCGAGGGGCAGCGGACAGCGAACGAGTTATTACATCTTCTTAAGTGGTGCGGCTCTTGCCTGTCGCCAATCCGTGCATTAGATACTGAACCACATGGTTCAGTATGCAACCGACCGCCTTGATGTTACGTTCGCCGCGCTCTCGGATGCGTCCCGACGCGGCGTTCTGGAGCAGCTTGGACGTGCGGACGCTTCGATCACGGACCTTGCCGAGAAGTTCCACATGACCCTCACGGGCATGAAGAAGCACGTCAGCATTTTGGAGCAGGCGGGACTCGTCACGACCGAGAAGATCGGGCGCGTGCGAACCTGCAAGCTCGGCTTTCGCGACCTGGAGGCAGAGGCGGGATGGATCGAGACGCACCGCCAGCTGTGGGACGCGCGCTTCGACGAGTTGGACCAGGTCGTCGAGGAATTGAAACTAAAGGAGAAATTCGATGGACAGCAGAGGTAGTGAGCCCACCCCCATGCAGAACCGCACGATGGTGGAACGGAAGTCCGACCGGGACCTGGTCGTTACGCGAACCTTTGACGCCCCCGCGCGCATCGTATTCGAGGCCTGGACCAAGCCCGAACTGTTCATGCGGTGGTGGGCACCGAAGTCGACAGGGGCAAACCTGCTTTCCTGCGACATGGATGTTCGTGACGGCGGCGAATACCGTCTCGAGTTCGGTCAGGATGCCTCGAACTCCATGGCATTCTTCGGCAAGTACATCGAAGTGATACCGCACTCGCGGCTCGTCTGGACGAATGATGAAGGTGAGGACGGTGCCGTAACGACGGTGACCTTCGAGGAAAAGGCTGGCAAGACGCTGCTGATCTTCCACGAACTCTATCCCTCGAAGGAAGCTCTCGACGAATCCCTCGCCGGAATGGAGGGCGGGATGCCCGAGCAGTTCGAGCAACTGGACGAGCTTCTCGTCAGCCTGGGCGCGAGCTTGGGAGGGCCATGAGCGCCGACTTCAACCTGATGGTCAGCTTCAAGGAGCCGGACACTCCCCATCCTGTTTCTCAACTCGCGGCTGCGCCGATGCGACGCTTGCCCTGACGAATTCGTTGGAGCGCAATCGCGGGCCGGTTATCCGCTTCTGGCGACAGGCGGCGGAAGGTCGTACCGATCAACAACTATGTTAGGTCTGATTGCCGCCCTTGCGCGGCGCCGTCTCAGGCATCCGCCACAACACCGGCAGCACCGCGAGCGCGACCAGCGCGATCATGATGCCGGGGATAGACGGCCATCCGGTGCGGCCCAACAGGAGCTGAGCAACGTACGGCGCAAGGCCGCCAAAGATGGCGGTCGCCGAGGTGGCGCCGAGGGCAAGACCGGTCAGGCGGCCTTCGCCCCCGAACTGTTCGGCGGTGGCGACCGCGCCGACCGCGCTGACCCCGCCCGCAACCATGGCGAGGACAATCGCGCCGGCCAGCGCAACACCGGGCGAGCCGGCAGCCATCAGCGAGAAGAGGGTGATCGGCAGGATCGCGCTCAGCCCGCACAGGCCAAGCAGCACCGGCCTGCGCCCCCAGCGATCCGACGCCGCCCCGACGAACGGCGTGACTGCGATGACCGCGACCGCGGCAATGGTCGACAGCCATAGCGATGCGGCTTCGGTCATCTTGCCGGCGGTGCTCAGGAACGCCGGGACATAGGTGATGCCGACATAATAAGTGATCGATCCCAGCGCTGAGATGGCGAAGCCGCGGGCAATGCCGACGCGGTGGGTGGCGAGGACGTGCAGCAGGGGGCTGGCAGGGACTGTCCCGCCGGCGAGCTGGCGCACGAAGTCGGGCGATTCCTGCATCGCCGAGCGCGCGATCCATACGCTCGCCGCCAGGGCAGCGCCGACCAGAAAGGGAATTCGCCAGCCCCAGGCGTCGAGCGTCACGGCGTCCATCATACTCACGGTCAGCGCGGCGAGGCCAACGGCGAGCAGGCCTCCGACTTCACTTGCCGCGGCTGCAAAGCTGGTGACGAGGCCGCGGCGACCCGCCCTCGCGCCCTCGAGCAGATAAGCGACCACGCCGGTATATTCGCCGCCGACCGCGAACCCCATCACGCAGCGCAGCAGCAGGAGCAGCACACCCGCGGCCGGCCCTATCTGGGCGCGGGTCGGCAGCAGCGCGATGGCCAGCATCGCCGCGGTCATCAATGCCACCGACAGCAGCATCGTCCGTCGCCGGCCGTAGCAGTCGCCGATATGGCCGAAGAAGATCGCGCCCAGCGGCCGCATCAGATAGGCGACGGCAAACCCGGCCAGCGTCGTCAGGAGCGACTCCGCGCCGCCACCGAAAAAGACGCGCGACAGGGTGGTCGCGAAATAGAGATAGAGGGTGAAGTCATACCATTCGACGATGGTCGAGAAGGCGGCGATGACCGCCGAGCCGCGCGAGATCGGCTGGTGCGATCCTTCCACGTCGCTCATCGTCGTCCCCCCACTCATTGCGGTGCGAAGCCTTGCCCGCCTGCGCCGGTCGTGGCATCGCTCGGCTGCCGCTTCAAGCGGGCGCTTAGCTCAGTTGGTAGAGCATCTCGTTTACACCGAGAGGGTCGGCGGTTCGAGCCCGTCAGCGCCCACCATCAAAAGGCCTCGCCGACGATCTTGTGGATAGCGCTGATATCCGCCGCATCGACCCGGAACTCGATGTCCGGGTTATATTGCCTGAGTTCGAGGAAGCCCGCGCTGCGGCGGACCAGCTCCTTGATCAGCGCGGTGACCGTCGTTTCCTGGCCGTTGTCGTGCCGCAATTCGACAAGGACGTCATCGCCGATCGCAACCGGCGCGCGCGGCGAAACGATCAGGCGGCGGCCGGGGCGGTATCGCGGCCACATCGCGTCGCCGAGCACCGTTACCGCATAGCCATGCGCGTCGCTGGCAAGGCTGTCGGGCCGCGCAATCCGGTCGACGACTATCGTGCGGTCAAGCATGATTAGTTCGATGCCGCTCCCCAAGCCGCCCCATTCGCCTGCCGCGCTGGTCGACAGCAAGGGCAGCGGCGAGCGCGGCCCGGCGCGCCACGCCGGGGAGAGCGCATCACCGACGCCCGTGACCTCGTTGCGCGGGTCGACCAGCGGCCCCTCGCCAAGGCGCAGCGCCTCGAATTCGGCCAGCGTCGAGTCCGCCGCCGCCAGCAATTTTTCCAGGGTCTTGCGCGACGGATTGCCGTGGCGGCGCATGTCGGCCCAGACGGTGCGGCTGACCCCGGCCCGTACCGCCCAGGCATTGGGAGTCATTCCGTCGGGCATGAAGCGCATCAGGTCGCTGTACAGGGAAGCGTCGGCATTGGCCGTCATGTTCGAACTATCGAACAAGCCGTCAAAGACCACAATGTTGGACTTGTCGAACGTCGAGGCTTGAATTAGTCAGAAATATCTGACAATACGCCGATCATGGAAGTTCAGATAGCCGCAACCTTGCCGACTTCGCCAAAATATCGGCGCATCCCCTCGCTGGCGCCGGGCGACAATTCGACGAATACCCGGCGGCCGTCGTGGGGATCGGATCGGCGAAGGAACATGCCGTTGTCGGTCATCGTTTTAATCCACCGCAGCGCGGTCGTCGCCGGAACCGCGGCGGCAATGCACAGCGACGATACCGGCACGCGATGCTGGGCGATCTCGGCGGCGAGCAGGTCGAGCAGCATGTCCCAGGCGGGGTCGGCGAACAATTCTTCATCGAAGAAACGCGCGCGCAGTCGGCGCGCCCGGATCACCTGGCGGATGACCTCACCCGACACGCTGGGGAAGTCGCCACCGACGGCGGCCGTCGGTGGTTTTTCAGCGCCGGGCATCGCCGGGCCGATCGACAGTCGAGCCAGCGTCGCGGCGATGCGCCCCACTTCGTCGGACAGCTGCCGAAGCCGGGCGGCGTTATGTTCCGACGCGACATCGTGAAGGCGTGCGCCTTCCCCCCGCCCAGCGGTGGCCACGGCCAGGGCCGCCATCCGATCGGCGAGGCCGGCATCGATCAACAAAGTGGTGCGCGAATCGGTCAGGCGGGCGACGACCGGATCGATCAGCGCGAGCGGCGCGGCGACGATCGCGGAAAAACGGTCCATCGACGCCTCAGCATCAATCCGGTCGAGCAGCCGGTCAAGTTCCGGGCTGTCCTCGTCAAGCTCGACCCACAGCGCCGAGGCCGAGGCCTGCAGCGCCATCCGATCGACGGCATCGGCCAACGACACCGGTGCGACCCGGAATCCGGCTGCTTCGATGGTCGTCGCGGCACGGCGATGCGCAATGCTGGAGCCGGCGACGACCAGCACGGGCGGAGGGCCGGCATAATCGGCCAATGGAGAGGTCAAGGAATTGAGACTCATGTTCATATCTCACCGAAATAGTGACAAAACGAACCGAGCAGGAGCCGTGATAGCCGCGAAAGCGGAGCAAAGTCAGCCCGGTTTATCACCGAAATGGAGCGGCCAGCTAGAAACCGGCAATGGGATCGTGCCTATGTCGGTTCCGCAATGAACTCTCTCCCCTCGAATCGCGCGATGCAACGTGCCCGCTGGCTCACCGAGCTTAGCGACGCGCTGCAATGCGCCGAGCGGCTGGCCATCGAGCTTGCCGGATGCGGAGCCGACTGGATCGAGACCCAGGCGTTGGCAACGCGGCTGAGGTCGCTCCGCGCCGAAATCGAGAGGATGCGGTGCGGTCGCAACGACGACTGGCCGGATGATACTCCAATCTGGACCAATCTGGCTTCGTAGCATCGCGCATTTGCGAGGCGCGGGCGCTTACACGCCCTGGGGCAAATCGCCTCCGCCGGCGAACGGGACTAGGAACGGACCGATCGGCGGCGCCCGCCAGCCAGACGTCGCGCAGAAGCCGCGATTGAGGAAGGCGGTCTTGCCGTAAACGAGCGGCGCGCCGTCAGGGCCGTCGACGCGGCCGCCGGCAGCGAGGAGCACGGCATGGCCGGCGGCGGTGTCCCATTCGCTGGTCGGGCTGAGGCGCGGATAAATGTCGGCGCGGCCCTCCGCGACAATGCAGAATTTGAGGCTAGAGCCGATCGCGACATGGCTGCACAGGCCGACAGCCTGGTCGAGGTAATCGGCGGTTGCCTGATTGAAATGCGATTTCGACGCGACCGCGGCGCGTTCCCGACCGAGCGCGCGGGTCCGGATCGCGGTGCGGCCGGACTGTTCTTCAAGATAGGCGCCCTCACCCACCTGTCCAGCCCACAGGCGGTCGGTCGCCGGCTGATAGACCACGCCGAGGCGCGGGGTGCCGTCAACGATCAGCCCAATGTTGACGGTATAATCGTCTCCACCACGGACGAATTCCTTGGTGCCGTCCAATGGGTCGACCAGGAAATAAATGTCTCCGTGGACCGGGATGCGGCCTTCGGCGACTTCCTCCTCGGCGATCACCGGAACGCCCGGGGCAGCGGCAGCGAGCGCGTCGAGGATAAGCCGCTCGGCGGCCCGGTCGCAGATGGTGACGGGGGATTGGTCGCGCTTAATCTCGACTTCGAAGCCCCGAGCCACCAGCTTCAATATCTCCGCCCCCGCCTCCCGCGCCGCGACGACGCATGCTTCGAGGAGGGCAGGTTCGTCCATTATCTCGGCGCCATCCTGATCCCGCCGTCGAGCCGGATACTCTCGGCGTTGAGATAGCTGTTCTCGACGATGAAGATCGCCAGTCTGGCATACTCCTCGGCTGTGCCGAGGCGTTTGGGGAACGGCACTTGCGCGGCGAGCGCCTCCTGCACCTGTTGCGGCATCATCGCCATCATCGGAGTCTTAAAAATGCCGGGCAGGATTGTGTTGACCCGCACCCCGTCGTTCATCAGGTCGCGCGCGATCGGCAACGCCATCGCCAGAACGCCGCCCTTCGACGCCGAGTAAGCCGCCTGCCCGATCTGCCCATCCTCGGCCGCGACCGAAGCGGTGTTGATGATGCAGCCGCGCTCACCGTCCTCCAGCGGATCGGTCCCGACCATCCCAAACGCCGAGTAGGCGATGCAGCGGAACGAGCCGACCAGGTTGATCCCGATCGCCAGCTCGAACTGGTTCATCGGATAGCGTCTAGGCTGCTTGGTTTCCTTGTCGCGGCCGACCGTCTTGGCCGCATTGGCCACCCCGGCACAGTTAACCAGGATCCGCTCCTGGCCGTGGGCCGCCCGGGCCTTGTCGAACGCGGCGGCAACCTTCTCGTCGCTGGTGACGTCGACCTCGCAGAAGATGCCGCCAATCTCGGCCGCGACCTTTTCGCCCTTGTCGGCGTCGCGGTCGAAAATGGCGACCTTGGCGCCCCTCACGGCCAAGGCGCGCGCCGTCGCCTCGCCAAGGCCGGACGCGGCGCCGGTAACGACTGCGGGGATTCCTTCGATTTTCATTCATGCTCTCCGTGTTGCATCGGCTGTCAGCGCGGGGGGGCGATGACGGCGCAGGCGATGCGATCGCCGCTATTTCCGCTGGGGTCGGTGCGTTCATCGTCGATAAGCGCGTGGATGACCAGCGAGGCGCCATCGGCATAGAAGGGCAGATTCCCAGCGCCGATTATCCGCACCATTGTGTTCATTGTGCCGTCCGCCGAAGCCGTCCGGCTGCCGAGGTCACCGACGTGCCAGCCGGCCGGATTCTGGTGACCGTGGAGGTGGGCGGTCGGGTTCCAATGCCCTCCCGCCGTCGCGAAACCCGGCGGCTCGCAGCGTCCGACCTGATGGACATGAAGCGCATGATCACCGGGCGGCAGTCCCTTTGCATGAATGTCAAAATCGATTCCTTCCGGCACCCTCATCCAGCGAACATGCCCCTTCGGCGCGCCATTGGCGCCGATGAAGGAGATCGGCGCACTCCAGCTGCCAGATGCGGGCAAAGGCGCGGGCACGGGAACCGGCACGACTTCAGGAGCGACGGCGCATGCCGCGAGCGCGGCGAAAGGAATTAGTGGGATCAATCGAACAATGGACATAGTGAATCTCCTTACTGCGGCATCAACGCTCGGCGGGTGTTTCGATCCTGACGAGCACTGCATCGACCTGCACCTGCGAGCCCACGGCCGTATTCAATTCCGCCACCACCCCGTCGAACGGTGCGACCAGCCCATGCTCCATCTTCATGGCTTCGAGCGTTAGCAACCGCTGACCCTTCACCACTGCGTCCCCCGCCGCGACCTCGACGCTGGTAACCTTGCCCGGCATGGGGGCGAGGATGGCGCCATCGCCGGTGGCTGCACCGACGATGCCGCGTGCGTTGCGCTCGAAGCTGTAAGCCTGGCCTTCAAGAAACACGACAACGTTCTCGTCGTCGCGGAAGCCCGAGACCGGGGCGATCTCAATGTCGTCGTCGAGATTGATCGAGCGGAACTTGCCGCCTTGGCCGAGCGCGACGTGCGCGGCTGGGGCGGCGTTAAGGCGGAAGCCGGTGAGGCTTGCCGGTTCATCCTCATCCTCGGCCAGCGCGACCGCTGCGGCACCGCACCAGATCGCCTCGTCCGGCTCGGGATCGGGGACTAGATCGGAAAGCTCGCGGGCGATGAAACCCGTGTCCAGATTGGCAGCGGCGAAATCGGGATGGAGCAACGCGTTGAACATGAAGCCGGCGTTGGTCTTGACCGGCCACACTTCGACCTCGTCGAGGATGTCGGCAAGCGCGGCGATAGCCTCGTCGCGGTCGTCGCCTCGGGCGATAAGCTTGGCGATCATCGGGTCGTAGAAGGGCGAAATGGCGTCGCCTTCCTCGACCCCGGTTTCGATGCGGCCTTCCGAACCCAAGTCGAAATGGTCGAGCCGCCCGACGCTCGGCAGGAATTCGCGCGCCGGATCTTCGGCATAAAGCCGCGCCTCGATCGCGTGGCCGTTGATGCTGAGTTCGTCCTGCTTCTTCGGCAGCGGCTCCCCGCTCGCCACGCGGAGTTGCCATTCGACCAGATCCTGGCCGGTGATTTCCTCCGTCACCGGATGCTCGACCTGCAGCCGCGTGTTCATTTCCATGAACCAGATGCGGTCGGCGCGGAGGCCTTCGCTGGCATCGGCGATGAATTCGATCGTACCCGCGCCCTCGTAGTTCACCGCATGCGCCGCCTTGACCGCCGCGCCACACACCGCTTCGCGCGTGGCTTCGTCCATTCCCGGCGCGGGGGCTTCCTCGATGACCTTTTGGTGGCGACGCTGGAGCGAGCAGTCGCGCTCGAACAGATGGACGACGTTGCCATGACTGTCGCCGAACACCTGCACCTCGATATGGCGCGGCGAGAGGATGTATTTTTCTAAGAGGACGATGTCGTTGCCGAACGAAGAGGCCGCCTCGCGCTGGCAGCTTTCAAGCGCGTCCTGGAAATCCGCCGCCGCCTCGACCCGCCGCATCCCCTTGCCCCCGCCGCCCGCGACCGCCTTGATCAGCACCGGATAGCCGATCGCGTCGGCCTCCTTCTGTAGGCGCTCGGGCGATTGGTCGTCTGCCCCAGAACCGGGGGTGTAGCCCGGCGTCACCGGCACGCCCGCCGCGCTCATCAGCTTCTTGGCGGCGTCCTTGAGACCCATCGCCCGGATCGAGTCCGGCTTCGGCCCGACCCAAACCAGCCCCGCATCGATCACCGCTTGAGCGAAGTCGGCATTCTCACTGAGAAATCCGTAGCCCGGGTGGATCGCGTCCGCGCCGGTCTGCTTCGCCGCCTCGATAATCCTGTCGCCGCGCAGGTAGGACTCGCGCGCCGGCGATGGCCCGATATGCACCGCCTCGTCGGCCTGCCGTACATGCAGCGCCTTGGCGTCGGCATCCGAATAGACGGCCACCGTCCGCACGCCCATCGCGCGCGCGGTGCGAATGATCCGGCATGCGATTTCACCCCGATTGGCGATGAGCAACGATTGAATCATTCGGCGGCTTCCGTTGCGCGCATCGGCTCCGCGGCGGTCATTGGCGTAAGGCCGAGCTTGGCGAGCAGCGCAGCATCCTTGCTATCGCCAGCGTTGGCGGTGGTAAGCAGCTTGTCGCCGGTGAAGATCGAGTTGGCGCCGGCCATGAAGCACAGTGCCTGGGTCGCTTCGCTCATGCTTTCGCGCCCAGCCGAGAGCCGCACCATGCTCATCGGCATGGCAATCCGCGCGACCGCGACAGTACGGACGAATTCGATGTCGTCGATCAATCGCTCACCGGCGAACATATCGCCCAGCACCGTACCTTTGACCGGCACCAGCGCGTTGACGGGAACGCTTTCGGGATGGCGCGGCAGGGTCGCGAGCGCGTGCAGGAAGCCGACGCGGTCCTCGCGGCTCTCGCCCATCCCGACGATCCCGCCACAGCACACCGCCATCCCCGCACTGCGCACTTCCTCGAGCGTGTCGAGCCGCTCCTGGAAGGTCCGCGTCGTGATGATGTCGCCATAATGTTCGGGCGAGGTGTCGATATTATGGTTGTAATAATCGAGCCCGGCATCCTTGAGGCGCCGCGCCTGGTCGCCGCTTAGCATGCCGAGCGTCATGCACGTCTCGAGCCCCATTGCCTTGACGCCCGCGACCATGTCGCACACCGCGCCCATGTCGCGATCCTTGGGCTCGCGCCACGCCGCCCCCATGCAGAACCGCTGCGACCCCGCCGCCTTGGCCTCCGCCGCCGCGGCAAGCACCGCGCCGACATCCATCAATTTCTCGGCCTTGAGCCCCGAATCCGCCTTCACCGACTGCGAGCAATAGCCGCAATCCTCAGGGCACCCCCCGGTCTTGATCGACAGCAGAGTGCACAATTGTACTTCGCCCGCCGCATGATGCGCGCGATGCACCTCGGCAGCACGGAACACGAGGTCAGTGAAGGGCAGGTCGAACAGCGCGCTAAGCTCGTCACGGGTCCAGTCGGTGCGGGTCATTGGCCACTCACTAAATTGAAATTCATTACGGTAACGCTGACATCGTCGGTTTCGGCGTCTCTTAGGGCCACCCGATAAATCGTCTTTTGATACTCAATGGCTACAGTGTGAAGTTCCAGTGTTTCGACCAATTCTCTTGCTCGTTGCTGAAGCCAACCGTGCCACCACTCGTAATCCAGTTCAGGACGATACGGGTTTCGCGCATGGAGCAGATTTGCCAATCGACCATGATGTTCGAGTAGCAAAGTTTTGTCGATACGGGAGCCTTTGGTTCTCAAAATATGTGGCGCCGCGGAAGTGCCAGCAGCATAAGTTTCGTCAAGGCCGATCGGAAGAAACGCAGGGTTCACCTTTTCAATTCGCACCAAAATCTCTGCGAGGTTCCAGTCTTTCTCATACCTCTTCCTCAAAACCACATAGCGGTGCCGATTTGCCGAAAGAGAAGCAAAACCGATCAGTTCATACATTTTTCGGAGTTGGAGGGCGGCCAATTCGCAATTCGGGATCGCAACCACACCCGCGCTTACGAATGGCAAAAGAACATCATTGAGGATGCCTAAGCGCTTTCGAAATTCACGCATCGACTCCCGGTAACCTTCAGGATCGTGAGTCACGATCACATCCTAAAGACACCAAAACTGGCCCGCTCCGGGATGGGAGCGTTGAGGCACGCCGCAAACGCCAGCCCCAACACATCCCTCGTCTGCGCCGGATCGATGATGCCGTCGTCCCATAACCTCGCCGTAGCGTGCCACGGATTGCCTTGCGCTTCATAATCGTCGCGGATCGGTTGCTTGAAGGCTTCGGCTTGTTCGGGCGTCCATTGGTCGGCGTCGCGGTGGACCGTGGCGAGCACCGACGCCGCTTGCTCGCCGCCCATCACGCTGATCCGGCTGTTGGGCCAGCTGAACAGGAAGCGTGGCGAATATGCGCGCCCGCACATCCCGTAATTGCCCGCGCCGAAGCTGCCGCCGATCAGCACGGTGACCTTGGGCACGCTGGCGGTGGCGACCGCGGTGACGAGCTTGGCGCCATGCTTGGCGATGCCCTCGGCCTCATATTTGCCGCCGACCATGAAGCCGCTGATATTCTGCAGGAACAACAGAGGGATACGCCGCTGGCAGGCGAGTTCGATGAAGTGTGCGCCCTTGACCGCGCTCTCGCTGAACAGCACGCCATTGTTGGCGAGGATCGCCACCGGCATCCCCCAGATATGCGCGAACCCGCACACCAGCGTGGTGCCGTAAAGCGCCTTGAATTCGTGGAATTCCGAGGCGTCGACCAGCCGCGCAATGACTTCGCGCACGTCGTAGGGCGCGCGCACATCGTCGGGGATGATTCCGTACAATTCCTCGCTGTCATAGTGCGGAGCCCGAGGCTCACGCAGGCCGATTCCCGCGCCCACTTCGTCGCCGAGATGCGACACCACATCGCGGACGATGGTCAGCGCATGTTCGTCATTTTCGGCGAGATGGTCGACCACGCCGCTCTTGCGCGCGTGCAAGTCGCCGCCACCCAATTCTTCAGCGGAAATTTCCTCGCCCGTCGCGGCTTTGACCAGCGGCGGTCCGGCAAGAAAGATTGTACCCTGGTCGCGGACGATGATGCTCTCGTCGCTCATCGCCGGGACGTAGGCCCCGCCCGCGGTGCAGCTGCCCATCACGCACGCGATCTGAGCGATGCCCTTGGCGCTCATCTGCGCCTGGTTGAAGAAGATTCGTCCGAAGTGATCGCGGTCGGGGAAGACTTCGGCTTGGTGCGGCAGATTGGCGCCGCCCGAATCGACCAGATAGATGCACGGCAGCCGGTTGGACTCGGCGATTTCCTGCGCGCGCAAATGCTTCTTGACCGTCAGCGGATAATAAGTCCCGCCTTTCACGGTCGCATCATTGCAGACGATCATCACCTGTCGCCCCGAGACCCGCCCGATCCCCGCGATCATCCCCGCGCCGGGAACTTCGCTTTTGTAGAGGTCGCACGCCGCAAGTTGGCCGATTTCGAGGAACGGCGAACCCGGATCGAGCAACCGCTCGACTCGCTCGCGGGGAAGCAATTTGCCGCGCGCGACGTGACGCTCGCGCGACTTGTCAGTCCCGCCGAGCGCCGCCTTGGCGACGTCGGCGCGCAGCCGCTCGACCAGGCCGCGATTGTGCGCAGCGCGGGCTCGCGCCTCGTCGCTCATCAGGTCGATTTTGCTGTCGAGCCGCGGTGCGCTCATCGGTCCTCTATTCCCGTTGGTCGAAACTATCTGGCCTGACGCGCGTAGCGTCCCCGATGCATCTTGCAAAGCGGTGGCGCTTCGGGAAGGCCGCGGCCCATCATCGGGAGAGAAAATCATGCGCACCAAAACCATCGCCCTGCTGCTGGCCAGCGCCGGGCTGAGCCTGAGCGCGGTCGCCTGCAAGAACGCCGTGACCGAGAACCAGACCGAAGCGGTCGCGGGCAATGCGTCGGGCATCGACCTTGCGGCGATGGACAAGAGCGTCAAGCCGGGCGACGATTTCTTCGCCTACGCCAACGGCAATTGGGTCAAGAACACCGAAATCCCCGCCGACCGCAGCTCGATCGGCGGCTTCTTCATCGCCGACCAGGAGCGGGAGAAGAACAGCATCGCGCTGATGGACTCGCTAATGAAAGCGAACGCGTCGCCCGACAGCGACCAGGGCAAGATCGCGAACTACTACAAGGCCTATCTCGACACCGCCGCGATCGACAGCGCCGGTCTCGCCCCGGCCAAGGC
>NZ_JACDDV010000022.1:18817-33510 GCF_013816785.1 Sphingomonas sp.
GCCGACAAGCGCGCGCTGTCCGCCGCGATCGGATCGACCATCCGCGCCGACGTCGATCCCCTGAACGCCACCAACTACCGTACCGACAATCTGTTCGGCGTGTTCGTCACGCAGGGCCTCAGCACCCCCGGCGAAACGCTGCCTTATCTGATGCAGGGCGGCCTCGGCATGCCCGAGCGCGAATATTATTTGGCCGGCGATGCCGACAAGGCGGGGCTGCGGACCAAATATAAGGATTATGTCACCAAGGTGATGGCCGCCGCCGGAAACCAAAATTCAGCCGCCGCGGCACAGCGGATCGTCGACCTCGAAACCAAGATCGCCCGCGCCCACGCGACGCGCGAGGAGAGCGAGGATTTCGCCAAGGGCGCCCAAATATGGTCGCGTCAGGATCTGGAGGCCAAGGCGCCCGGCATCGACTGGGGCGCGCTGCTTGGGGCGGCGCAGCTCGGCGGCGTACAGAAGTTTCAGGCCTATCATGGCGGCGCGATTCCAAAGCTCGCCGCGCTTGTCGGATCGGAACCGCTCGACGCGTGGAAGGACTGGCTGGCGTTCCACACATTGAACCAGCGCGCCAACGTCCTGCCCGCGGCGATCCGCGACGCCAGTTTCGCCTTTAATGGCACCGCGCTCAACGGCACGCCGCAGCAGCGCCCGCGCGACAAGCAGGCGCTCAACGCCGCCAGCAACGCCCTCGAGGGCGCGTTCGGCAAGGCCTATGTCGAGAAATATTTCCCGGCCTCGGCCAAGAGTGAAATCCAGGGCATGGTCGAGGGCATCAAGGGCGCCTTCGCCAAGCGGGTCGAAGGTCTCGACTGGATGGCGCCGGCAACCAAAGCCGAGGCGCTAAAGAAGGTCCGGACGATCGTCGTCGGCGTCGGCTATCCCGACAACTGGCAGGATTATTCGTCGGTGGCGATCAGCCCGACCGACGCCTACGCCAACGCGAAGGCGGCGAGCCTCGCCGATTACCGCCAGCAGATCGCCAAGATCGGCAAGCCGATGGACCGCGCCGAATGGTGGATGCCGCCGCAACTAGTCAACGCGGTCAACCTGCCGGTGCAGAATGCGTTGAACTTCCCGGCGGCGATCCTCGTCCGGCCGTTCTTCGACCCCAAGGCCGACCCGGCGTTCAACTATGGCGCGATCGGCGGCGTCATCGGCCATGAGATCAGCCACAGCTTCGACAATAATGGTGCTCTGTTCGACGCCACCGGCCGCTTGCGCAACTGGTGGTCCCCGGCCGACTTCGCGCGCTTCACCAAGTCGGGCGACGCGCTGTCGGCGCAATACAGCGGCTACACTCCGTTCCCCGGCGTCCACGTTAACGGCAAGCTGACGCTGGGCGAGAATATCGCCGACGTCGCCGGCCTCACCGCCTCCTACGAAGCCTATCGCGCATCGCTCAATGGCAAGGAATTGCCGGTGATCGACGGTCTGACCGGCGACCAGCGCTTCTTCATCGCCTTTGCGCAAAGCTGGGCAACCAAGATGCGCGACGAAGCCCTCAAAGCCCGCATCGCCACCGACGGTCACGCCCCTGGCCAGTACCGCGCGCTAACGGTCCGCACCTCGACGCCTGGTACAAGGCGTTCAACGTCCAGCCCGGGGAGAAATTATACCTGGCACCCGAACAGCGAGTGAAGGTTTGGTAGCCTGAGCCGCCGGGCGTAACGAAAGCGGAGCGAAGCGAGCGTCGTTACGATGCCTGTACATGGCAATTGCATCCACATTGGAAGCAACCGCAAGTCGCGGTTATCCGCCATCGGTTGAGTACGTCCTCCCTAAACAAGGAAGGACCTCGACGATGATGCGTCAGATCATACAGATACTACTGATTGCTTCTATCCCCGCTGCGGCTTTGGCCTATCCGCCGACCCGCAACCTGGAACCTGCCGGGACCAGCGATACTTTTGATATGTGCTACTACAAATCTCAGGCGCTCATGCATCTAAGACCGACAGCCTATATGACGCCTTACCATCACTGCGCTGGAGATTGAGGCGATGGCCCTCTGCAAGTTTGGGCACCCGCGGACCTAACTCTAACGGAAATCAGGAACCGCGGGCGGGGTGCTTCGAGTAGCACGCCGCCCGTGCTGGCAGCTGTTTGGCCACCGCCCAACAACTGGACCGCGCCTCGACCTTGGCAAAACCGATTGTCGACCCTTGTGCGGAGCCCCTAAATTGCGCCTGTCCGCCGGTCATGCTAATCTCGGCGGTCAGTCAACGGAGGCGCGCATGACCTACTGGAACCTGAAGGGTCGACAGCTGGTCAACTGCAGCTGCGACTATGGCTGCAACTGCCAGTTCGGCGGTCTTCCCGACAAGACACATTGCCATGCCGTGTTCGGCATGCGGATCGACGAAGGGAAATTCGGCGACACGGACCTGTCAGGCCTCGCCATTGCGGCTGTGTTCAAATGGCCGGGCGCGATCCACGAAGGCCATGGTCAATGCGTCGCCTATGTCGACGAACGCGCGGACGAGGCGCAGCGTGGTGCCTTGCTGACCATCATGACCGGTGGCGAAACCGATCCGATGGCGACGATGTTCGCCGTGTTCTTCTCTACCGTCGAAACGATGCACGAACCACAATTCGTGCCGATTGATTTCGAAGTAGATCCCGATGGACGCAAGGGCCACCTGCGGATCGCCGGCCAGATCGACATGAGCGGTGAACCGATCAAGAGTCCGGTCGACGGGCGCGAAATCCGTGCGCAGATCCATTTGCCCGACGGATTCGAATATATCTTTGCCGACATCGGTTCGGCATCAAGCAGCGCGACCGGTCCGGTGCCGGTCGAACTGGCCAACAGCTATGGCCAGTTCGCGCATCTCAATCTCGATAGCCATGGAGTCGTGCGCGCCTGATGGAAGCCCGCGCGGTCGGATTATTCCGCCATTCGCGTACGGTGACCATCGTCGCGCTCATTGTGCTCGCCCTGCTGGCATGGGGCTGGTTGCTCGCTGGAGCCGGCATGCATCGTTCGGGCGAACCGATGGCGGCGATGAGTTGGGATTCGGCGCACTTTGGACTGACCTGGTCGATGTGGGCCGTGATGATGGTCGCGATGATGCTGCCGTCGGCCTCACCCATCGTCCTCCTTTATGGACACGCGGCCCGTCGCCAGGGCCGCTCCGGCGGCGCGGCTCCGTTTCTGATTGGCTACCTTACGGCCTGGGGGTTATTTTCGCTTTTGGCGACCGGCCTCCAGTTTGGCCTGCAACAATCCGGGCTGGTCGACGCGATGACGATGGGCGCGTCGAGCCGATCACTGACGGCGGGGCTTTTGATCGCCGCGGGATTCTATCAACTCACTCCGCCGAAACAGGCCTGCCTCGCCCATTGCCGCAACCCGGCCGAGTTCATCGCCCGACACCATCGCGCGAGCCCGCTCACGATCGGCCTGCTTCACGGTAGCTGGTGCGTCGGCTGCTGCTGGGCGCTGATGCTCCTGTTGTTCGCTGGCGGAGTAATGAACCTCGTTTGGGTCGCAGCGCTGACCTTGCTCGTCGCCGCCGAGAAACTGCTTCCGTTCGGTCACCGGCTGCCCCGCTTCACCGCGCCGCTACTGATCGGCTGTGGCGCGATCCTCTTGGTCCGCCTTTAAGCCCCGATGATCTCACGCCCGATCAGCATGCGGCGGATTTCGTTAGTGCCGGCGCCGATGTCGAGCAGCTTGGCGTCGCGCATGAAGCGTTCGACCGGCCAGTCCTTGGTGTAGCCCGCGCCGCCCAATGCCTGCACCGCCTCGCCCGCGACCTTGAACGCGCTTTCGCTGGCGAGCAGGATCGCGCCCGCAGCATCGAACCGCGTGGTCCGTCCGGCGTCGCAATTCTTCGCGACCGCATAGACATAGGCGCGCGCCGAATTGAGCGCGACGTACATGTCGGCGACCTTGGCCTGGATCAGCTGGAAGCTGCCGATGGCTTGCCCGAACTGCTTGCGCTCGCGGACGAACGGAACGACCACGTCGAGGCACGCCTGCATGATGCCAAGCTGGATTCCGGCGAGGACGGTGCGTTCGTAATCGAGCCCGCTCATCAGCACGCCGACGCCACCATTCTCCGGCCCCATCACTTGCTCGGCGGGGACGAAACAATCGTCAAACACCAGTTCGCTGGTCGGCGATCCGCGCATCCCGCACTTGTCGATCTTCTGCCCGATCGAAAAGCCTTCCATACCCTTCTCGATCAGGAAGGTAGTGATGCCGCGGCTGGGCTTGTCGTCATTGGCACCGGTCTTGGCATAGACCACCAGCGTATCGGCATATTCGGCGTTGGTGATCCAATATTTGGTACCGTTGAGACGGTAGCCATTGCCCGACTTGTCGGCGCGAAGCTTCATCGACACGACATCGCTCCCCGCGCCGGCTTCGCTCATCGCCAGCGCGCCGACATGCTCGCCCGAAATCAGCTTGGGGAGATATTTGCGCTTCTGCTCCTCGTTGGCCCAGCGGCGGACCTGGTTGATGCACAGGTTGGAATGGGCGCCGTATGAAAGCCCGACAGAGGCTGACGCCCGCGCCACTTCCTCCTGCGCGACGACATGTTCGAGATAACCGAGCCCGAGCCCGCCCCAATCCTCCTCGACGGTAATGCCATGCAACCCGAGCGCGCCCATCTGCGGCCACAGCTCGATCGGGAAGCGGTCGGCTGCGTCGATCTCGGCGGCGATCGGCGCGATCTTGTCGGTCGCAAAACGCTGGGTCGTGTCGCGGATCGCATCCGCCATCTCGCCAAGGTTGAAATCGAGGCCGGGCATGTCGGTCATCGGAAGCGTCTCCTGTTCCAGCGGCGACTAGCAGAGCGGTCGCGGCGGGAACAAGACAGGCGCCGCAATTGTTGGCCCGGATATCACCGGGTGAATGTAACTCGAAGCCGCGGACCGGCGAACCCAACCGAGGAGAATGTAAGCTCGCTCTTCCCAAAGGAGGCATCCCGAATGACCCGCATCAATTTCTCGGCCGCAGCCAAGGCCGGCATCATCGCCGGAATCGTCTTCATGACGCTCGAAATGGTGCTGGTCGCGACGGTCGGCGGCGAGAGCCCATGGGGTCCGCCGCGAATGATCGCGGCGATCGCCATGGGCAAGGGCGTGCTGCCCCCGCCCGCAACCTTCGACCTCACCATCTTCCTTGTGGCGATGCTCGTCCACTTCACATTGTCGATCCTGATCGGGATCGTCTTCGCAATGATTGCCGACATGGCGCGCTGGTCGTTGACGGCCTCCGCGATCGCGGGCTTGGGCTTGGGCCTGGCGATCTACGCTTTCCATTTTTATGGAATGACGGCGGTGTTTCCCTGGTTCGCCATGGCGCGTGGCGCCGTTTCGATCTTCGCCCATGCCATGTACGGGCTGGTGCTGGGCTATGCCTATCGCGCGATGGCGCCGCTCGGAGAGCGGGTAACGGAGGTCGAGCGCACCGCCTGAATTCCTTGGCAGGTCAGGAAACGGGCAGGGGCGACAAGTCGGGCTTCTGGGCTTTGTGAATAGGGGGCCTCTCGATCAGGGCGAATTGAACAGTCGAAGCGGTCAGCCTATGTGCTCCTCCGACCTAACGTTGGAGCAAGCACCCGATGAGCACCCCCGACGCGATTGTTATCCTGTCCTACGCCCGAACGCCGATGTGCGCTTTCCAGGGGGCACTGTCGGGCGCTTCGGCGACGCAACTGGGCGCGGCGGCCGTTAGAGCGGCAGTCGAGCGCGCCGGGATCGACGGTGAGGCGGTCGAGAAAATCTACATGGGTTGCGTACTACCGGCCGGGCTCGGCCAAGCCCCGGCGCGGCAGGCTGCGCTGGGCGCGGGGCTGCCACGCTCGGTCGAAGCGACGACCGTCAACAAAATGTGCGGATCGGGCATGCAGGCGGCGATCATGGCCGCCGATACGCTCGCCGCGGGCAGCGCCGACATGATCGTCGCGGGCGGCATGGAGTCGATGACCAACGCGCCCTATCTCAGCCACAAGCATCGCGGCGGTGCGCGCATTGGCCACGATATGCTGAAGGACCATATGTTCCTCGACGGGCTGGAGGATGCCTATGAGCCCGGCCGCCTGATGGGCAGCTTCGCCGAAGAAGCGAGCCGAGACTATCAGTTCAGCCGCGAGGCGCAGGACGATTATGCGATCGAAAGCCTCAGGCGCGCCAATGCCGCGATCGACAGCGGCGCATTCGAGCGCGAGATCGTCGCGGTGACGATAACAGGCCGCAAGGGCGACGAAATCGTCTCGACCGACGAGCAACCGGGCAAGGCCAATCCCGGCAAGATCCCAACGCTGAAGCCAGCCTTCGCCAAAGATGGCACGATCACCGCCGCCAACGCTTCGTCGATTTCCGACGGCGCGGCCGCGCTGGTAATGACCAGACAGTCGGTCGCGGACAGGCTCGGCCTGACCCCGGTAGCGCGAGTCGTCGCCCATGCCGCGCATGCCCACGAGCCGGCCAAGTTCACCACTGCCCCGGTCCCCGCCTTGCAGAAGGCGATGGCCCGGGCGGGGTGGAGTAAGGACGATGTCGACCTGTTCGAGGTCAACGAGGCGTTCGCCTGCGTCGCGATGATCGCGATGCACGACCTCGGCATCCCGCACGACAAGATCAACGTCAACGGCGGCGCTACCGCGCTCGGCCATCCGATAGGCGCCAGCGGCGCGCGCATCCTCGCCACTCTGATCGCCGCCCTGCAGAATCGCGGCCTCAAGCGGGGCATCGCGAGCCTGTGCATCGGCGGCGGAGAAGCGACGGCGATGGCGGTGGAATTGGTGTGAACATCGCGCAGCAAGGTGCGCTAACGCTGGCGTCGTTGCTGATCGTCGCGACCATGCTGGTCCATTCGATCCTTGGGCAACGGCGACTGATCGGTCCGCTCCTTGAGGACGGAGCAGGCGTCATGAAACGCCCCCTCGCCCGCTTTATCGTACCCTTCGCCTGGCATCTCACCAGCGGCATCGGCCTGGTGCTGGCCTCAATCCTGTTCGCTTGGGCCTGGATACCCGATTTGGCTCGGCCCATCGGTTTGGCTATGACCGGCGTCGTCTTCACGGTTGCCGGAATCTGGGATGCGATCGGCAGTCGCGGCCGGCATGTCGGCTGGCCGCCGCTCACCCTGACCGGACTGTGCGCTCTTGCCGCGATGGCGATGGAGCTTTTCGATTGACGAGAATTTAATTCGATCGTCAAAGCTGCTACGCAACGCTCTCCAACGATAAAAACAGGGAGAGAGACATGCGGATCGTGATGACTTCACTGGCCGTGCTGGCGCTCGTGGCATGCAACAAGCCGGCCAAGACGGCCGATTCGAACATGGCCGACAACAATATGGCGATGGACGGTAATGCGATGGATGCGAACGCCATGGCGATGCCGGCCGCATTCCAGATCAACGAAACGACTTGGGAATTCACCGAGGACGGCAAGCCGATGACGGAGACGGTCGATGCCAGCGGCAATTATGTTGCCTGGTCCGGCGACAAGCATATCGACCATGGCACGGCGGCGATGGTCGACGGCAAGGTATGCTTCACCAGCGCGATGGACAAGATGGGCCCGGAATGCTGGACGACCACCGAGACGGCGGTTGGAGCGACACTCAATACGACCAGCGACAAGGGCAAAAAGCTGGCGGTCAAGCGGGTCGCGTATATGGCTGTTCCCGCCGCCGTTGCGCCATAGACGGGATTATGGCCTGGCTCTCTCCTTCAGCGTGAGAGAGCCAGGACAGGATCAAGCGAGTTCGTGCGAAGTCGTAATTGACCACCGCTCGCTAGCGCTTGTTTCCTGTCCCCTGTTCGCAAGGCTCACTCGACGCGTTCGCCGGGGTCCAGACCCCAAATGTCGGCGCGCGCGATGAAGCCGTTGCGATTCCCGACTTGAATGTGGCACCAGGCCGCGTCGCATTGCTCGATCCGGCCGACCACGCCAGCTTCGGCGCGATAGCGGACCGGTGATCGCGTGTCGGGCTTGATGTGGACGTCGCGCGTGCCGCCGGGTCGGATGATCGCCGTGCGGCGGTCGCTGAGCAGCGTGACCAGCATCCACCCTTTCTGGCCGTCGGGATCTTCGATCTTGCGCCAGTTGGGATAGGTCTGGACGACGCGGATCGGCAGGTCACGGCGCTTGTAGAGCCAGGTGCCGGGATAGTTGCGACCCGGCCCCGACCGCATCATCGCCTCGCCGCTGGCGATCGACGCCCAATAGGGCGGCTTCTTATCCTGAGCGCTCGCGACCGTCGCCAGACAAAGCAGCGCCGCTCCGATCAAGCGTCGCATCATGCCCCCGTCAGGATGCGGTCGACGAGTTGCTTTACGGTCGGGACGAAGCCGTTCGAGTAAAATGGGTCGGACTTGAAACGGAAGGCGGAGTGACCGGCGAACATGAGGTTTTCCTCGGTCGGCCCCCCATGGGCGATGTCCTGAAGCGTCTTCTGGATGCAGAAACTGCGCGAATCCGCAAGCCGACCGGTCGAATTCTTCTCATTTTCGGCCCAGCTCGAAAAGGCGCATTGCGACAGGCAGCCCATGCAATCGGCCTGGTCCTTGCGGATCTGCTTCTGTTCCTCGGGGGTTACAAAGATCAGCGTGTCGTCGGGCGTCTTGATCGCCTCGGTGTAGCCGGCGCCATGCCATTCGCGCGCATGCTGCAAATCGCCCTTCGTTACCCAGTAATTCTTGCGCGTGCCGATGCCGACATCGAGCGCGAATGCGTGGTCGCCGACATGCTCCTTGGTGAACGCGATCTGGCGTTCACTGCGCCCTTCGAGGTTGCGCAGGAACGGATTGAGGACCGCAGAAGAATAGAAGCCGGTCGGGCTGAAACGGTGGAGCAAGATGTCGCCCTCCTCCAGCGTCATCAACCGCGCCTTCCAGCCCGGCGGGATCGGGCTTTCCTGGGTTAGCAGCGGACGGGTGCCGAACTGGAACATGATGCTCCCAAGCTCGGAATTGTTGATCCAGTTATCCCATTCGTCGAGCCGCCACACACCTCCGGCCATGACGATTGGCAGATCATCGGAAATGCCGCCTTCGCGCATGACGGCGCGAAGCTCGGCAACCCGTGGATAGGGATCCTGGGGCACGCGGGGATCCTCGGCGTTGCTCAGGCCATTATGCCCGCCGGCCAGCCACGGGTCCTCATAGACGACCGCGCCGAGCCATTCGGCCGCCTTAGAATAGGCCCGCTTCCACAACGCCCGGAACGCCCGGCCGGAGCTGATGATCGGCAAATAGTAAACCCCGTAGGAGGCGGCGATTTCGGACAGCTTGTAGGGCATGCCGGCGCCGCAGGTGACCCCCGCGACCTTGCCACGGGTGCGTTCGAGAACGCCGTGGAGGATCGGCTGGGCGCCGCCCATTTCCCACAACACGTTAATATTGATGGCGCCATTGCCATTCGCGATTTCATAGGCGCGTTCGACCTGGGCGACGGCGCCGTCGATGCCATATTGAATCAGTTCCTCATGCCGCTCCTTGCGGGTAAGCGACTGATAAACTTGGGGGATGATACGACCTTCGGCATCGAAGCTGTCGGCGTTGACCGCCGACACCGTGCCGATACCCCCGGCCGCCGCCCAAGCGCCAGAGCTCATATGGTTCGTGGCGCTGACGCCCTTGCCGCCTTCGACCAGCGGCCACACTTCGCGGCCACCATAGAGGATGGGTTTCAACCCCTTGAACACTCGTGCCTCTCCTAATTGGCCTCTCAACGCTCATATACGGCGTTCGGCGGTTTTGCTTTGAAAAAAACACGGGCCTGACATCGCTGCCCGGCCCGCTTCGGTCATGAACATGGCGTTCATAACTGACCGTTCGTCCCGCTCAACGCGTAATCCAGCCCGATATCGACCGCCGGGGCCGACTGGGTGATGCGTCCGACAGAGATATAGTCGACCCCGGTTTCGGCGATGCCGCGGATGGTGTCGAGGTTGACCCCGCCCGACGCTTCGAGCGGGACGCGGCCGGCGACCAGCGCGACCGCTGCGCGCAATTCGTCGTTGCTCATATTGTCGAGCAGCAGGCGTTCCGCGCCGGCGGCGAGCGCCGGTTCGATCTGGTCGATACGGTCGACCTCGACCTGAACCATCAGCCCGGTGTCGGCGGCGCGGGCGGCGCGGACTGCCTCGGCGACTCCGCCGGCAACCCCGACGTGATTGTCCTTGATCAGCAGGCCGTCATCCATCCGCAGGCGGTGGTTCTCAGCCCCACCCATCCGCGCCGCATATTTGGCGAGCAGGCGCAGGCCAGGGATGGTCTTGCGAGTGTCGAGCAAGGTCGCGCCAGTCCCGGCGATCGCCTCGACATAGCTGCGGGTCAGCGTGGCGATACCCGACAAATGCTGGAGCGTGTTGAGCGCGCTGCGCTCGGCCGCCAGCAGCGCGCGGGCGTTGCCGTCGAGGCGGAGAAGGACGGTCCCGGCGCCGACCGCGTCACCGTCCTTGACCAGCCGCTCGATCCGGACTTCCCCGTCTAGCGCGCGAAAGAAGGCGATGGCGATGTCGAGGCCGGCGACGACGATCGGCTGGCGGCAGTTGATCTCGGCGGTGAAGCGGGCGTCAGGCCCTATCGTTGCATTCGAGGTAACATCGCCGCCGGTCCCGAGATCCTCGGCCAGCACCCGGCGAACGAACTCGCCTAAGTCGAAATTGGGCAGCTTGATCGCCTGGTCTTCGGCCGTCGTCACCTGATCTGATCCCCCGCCTGGCGACCCGCCCCCTACCCGCATCACGCTTCGCTCGGCAAGGTCAGGCGGACGGCGCTTCCTGGACCGGCTCGCCGCTGGCCAGTTTCCAGTGGCCCTGGTGCCGCTCGAAGAATTCGCTGTCGCTGTCGACGAAGTCCTCGCCGTTCCACAACAGGACGGTGACCCGAACGCCGCTGCCGTCGATCTCGATGCGGTTGAAGCTTTGCGCCTCGTCGCGGGTGCGGGTCGAAGTGGCGGTGCCGGCCTGGACCACCAGTGCCTTGCCGGCGCCATGGACCAACTGGCTCGCCTCGCCAACCGAGGCGCGATGATTATGCCCGGCCAGCAGCAAATCCACCCCGGCCTCCGCAATCGCCGACAGCGCGTCCTGCTGATCGTCCATCAGATGACCAAGCTCCGGCCCGTCGCCGACCGGCAGCGCGAATAGCGGATGATGGGTGACCAGGATGCGCGGCTGATCGGGATCGGTCCTGGCGAAGGTTTCGCGAATGAAGTCCATTTGCTCATGGCTGACATGGCCATTCTTGAAAGTCAGCGAGCGGGCGGTGTTGATGCCCAGCACCGCCGCCCCGCCGATCTCGATGAACGGGCACAGGGATTGGTCGATGTAGCGCTTGTATCGGGTCAGCGGCGAGAGGAAGCGGCGCAGCACGTCGTACAGCGGGACATCATGGTTGCCGGGCACTGCCAGCACTTCGTGACCGGCATCCTTGAGCCGCGTCAGAAACGCGCAGGCCTCCTCGAACTGCTCCGTCCGCGCGCGCTGGGTAAAGTCGCCGCTGATCACGACGAGATCGGGTTTCGCCTCGTCGACGCGGCGCTCAACCGCCTCGACCAGCCGCGGGTCGTGCGCCCCGAAGTGGAGGTCGGAAAGATGAACAAAGCTGGCCATGGCGCGACAACGCCGGACGCGGCGCATCGTTCAGCTTGCACACGTCAAAAGCCGCTCTACGCTCGACGAATGGACCGAACCGAGGCCAATAGCGGAACGCGCGAGGTCGCCGAGCGGCTGCGCTTCGATATTGCAGCGCTTGAGGCGTGGATCGAGAACCACGTCGCGGACTTCGCCGGACCGCTGAGCGTCAGCCAGTTCAAGGGCGGCCAGTCGAATCCGACCTACCGCCTCGACACGCCATCGGGGGGCGCCTTCGTGCTTCGGCGCAAGCCGCCCGGCAAATTGGTAGCCGGCGCGCACGCCGTCGAGCGCGAGGCGCGAGTGATGAGCGCGCTCGGGCGGCACGGCTTCCCCGTCCCCCGCGTCCACGGGCTGTGCGAGGATGAAAGCGTGATCGGCACGCCCTTTTTCGTCATGGACATGGTCGAGGGCCGGATCGTGTGGGAGGCGCATTTTCCCGATGTGCCGCGCGAGGACCGAGCGGCCCATTTCGATGCGATGAACGCGACCATCGCCGCGCTGCACAGCTTCGATCCCGCCGCGATCGGTCTGGGCGACTATGGCCGGGCGACAGGTTTCGTCGAACGCCAGGTCGCGCGCTGGTCGAGGCAGTATCTCGGCGATGCCGAGGCCGGCCGCCTGCCGCAAATGGACGCGCTGGTCGACTGGCTGGGCAAGCATGTGCCGCCCGATCGCGGCGGCGCGCGCATCGTCCATGGCGATTTTCGCTGCGACAATATGATTTTCGCCGCCGACCGCCCGGAGGTCGTGGCGGTGCTCGATTGGGAATTGTCGACGCTCGGCGATCCGGCCGCTGACTTCGTCTATCATCTGATGATGTACCGAATGCCGGCGACGCTGTTCTCCGGGCTCGGCGGAATGGACGTCGGCGCGCTCGGCATTCCCAACGAGGAAGAGTATGTCGCGGCCTATTGCCGCCGGACCGGGCGCGATCATTTGCCCGATATCGATTATCTGGCGGCGTTTGTGATGTTCCGCCTGGCGGCCATTATTCACGGGATTAAGGGACGTGTCGTGCGCGGCAGCGCGTCGTCATCGCACGCCGCGGCGATGGTCGACCGGCTCGAGCCGCTGGCCGATCTTGCCCTCGCCCAAGCACGCGCGACTGGGCTATGACGCGGCGATGACTGGCATGCTTACCCTCTACATCGCGATCTTCGCGGCCGTGCTGGCCGCGCTACTGGTGCGGTCGCGGCTCGCCAATCATCTGCTAATCGGGCTCGCCGGGGCGATCGGCCTGTTCTACGGCCTGTCGCAGCATGGGCTGTTGGCGACGGTCCTGCCCTTCCTGATCCTGGTCGTCGCCGGCGTCCAAGCGGCCAGCGTGCTGGCGGCCAATCGCGTGGCGCGGTTCTCAGACGATGATCGGGCGATGCTCGACGGGCCCTTGGCGGAGCTTAGCCGTTCGCAGGCACGACGGATGCTCGACCAGGGCATGTGGATGGATGGGCGCGAGGGCGACGTGCTCACCCGTGAGGGCGAGCGCGCCGGCCAACTCTACTTCCTCGCCGACGGCCGGGCTGATGTCCACGCCCACGACCGATTGGTCGCGCGGCTCGACGCGGGGCAGCTGATCGGCGAAGCGACGGTGCTGGGCGATGCACTGGCGACCGCGACCGTGACGCTCAGCGCGCCATCGCGCTTCTGGTGCGCGCCGGGACCCGCGCTCAATGCCTATCTCGCCGCCAATCCCGATGCCCGCCATGCGCTCGAACATAGCTTCAACATAAGCCTTCGCGGCAAGCTGGAAGCGATGAATCGCGCCGCCGCCGACGATCCTCAGCCGAGGTAAGCACCTAGAAAAAGCAGCAGTTTGACGTCGATGCCGACGCCCTCGCGGCGTTTCGCTTCGACGAATTCGGCGACCGCCGCGCGCGGGACGCGATGAACGACGATCTGCTCATGTCCCGTGCCGCCGCCCTCCCCGACGCAAACCAAGCCGTGCGCCCGGACCAGGGTAAACCCTTCGGAGACCATGCCCGGCGACGAATAGAAATCGCTTAGTCGCTCGATGCGCTGGGCGCGAAATCCGGTCTCTTCCTCGAGCTCGCGCATCGCCGCGGCCTCGACCGTGTCGCTTTCCCCGCCGTCATCGTCGCCGATTAGCCCGGCCGGCAATTCCAGGCAGCGCCGCCCGATCGGCACACGTTTCTGTTCGACCAGCAGCACCTCCCCCTCGTCGGTTTCGGCGAGGATGACGACCGCGCGAATGTTTCGCGCCCGCCTGACATACTCCCACCGCCCGTCGCGAACCGCGCTGATAAAGCGGCCTTCCCACATAACCTCGGGCTGGGTCAAAGCTCGATCAGCTTGTCCGGGATCTCGTTGGTGTCTTCGCCGCTCTTGGGGAAATGTGTCGCCAGCACTTCGCCGATCAGCGCCACCGCGGCGACGATGCCGTCGCCTGGCCGCCCCGCCTTCACCTCGACCAGCAGCGCCGCCATCGCCTCGCCCCAGGTTTCAGGGGTGGTCACCGCGGTGATCGCCTCGTCGCCGACGATCTCCGCTCGGCGCTCGGCCATCGACAGATAGATGAGGATGCCGGTGCGCCCGATCGTGCGCCGCTCGGCCCCGGTCTTGAACAGCATCACCGCCCGCCGCCGCACCCGCCGCGTCTTGGTTGCGCCTGGAGTGAGAAGGAGCCGGAGCGGCCGCCATTTGAGGATGAACAGCACAACGAGAAATTTGAGCAGGGCGATGCCAAGCAGCAGCGTCAGTAGCTCGCGCGGGCTCGGCTCGGCCGACCAGCCCATCAACCGCGTCCACCAAGTCTCAAGCTGGTCCGGCCAGGCCGCGAAAAAGGCGAGGACCAGGAACAACACCAGAACCGCATAATGCAGCCCGACGTCATGGTAGGCGTCGGACTGGTCGGCGGCGATGGCGATAATCTCGCCGTCGCTTTTCGCCTCGGCCGCCGCGATCGCCGAGCTGACCTTGGCGTGGTCCTGTTCGCTCAGCCTGCGCACTACCATCCCCCCGACGCCCCGCCGCCGCCGAACGAGCCGCCGCCGCCCGAAAAGCCGCCACCACCGCCGCCGCCTCCCCAGCCGCCGCCTCCTCCTCCGCCCCAGCCACCACC
>NZ_JACDDV010000086.1 GCF_013816785.1 Sphingomonas sp.
GAGCATAAGATGACCGCTCGAGTATCGAATGCGTATCGCTCTCCCCGCCGACTGTTGCCGAAGCGCTCCGCGCTGTTGATTTCGTGCGCGTCACTCGCCCTCGCCACTGCCCTGCTGGCGCCGCAACAGGCGCGGGCGTCGGCCGCGCCGCAAGGGGCATTCCAAGGCACCATCAGCAGCAGCTCGAATGCGTCGCAAACGGCCCTCGGCCATGGCACGGAGACGATCACAGTCACCGGCTCGAGCGCGACGATCAACTGGAACGCACGTTCGAACGTGTTTTTGCCGGTGGGCAATACGGCGACGTTTACTAGCTCGTCCGGGCTCACTGACTACACCGTTCTCAACCGGGTCGTGCCGATCGACCCGCTCGCTCCGATTCAGCTCAACGGGCACGTCATTTCGACGCTTGAAGGCTCGTCGACCATAGGCGGCAACATTTGGTTCTACAGCCCGAGCGGAATTGTCGTCGGCTCGAAGGCGGTCTTCGACGTCGGCGGATTGCTGCTGACCTCGCTCTCGCCCACGCTCAACAGCAACAGCGCCACCGGTTTCAACGCCAGCTTTTCCAAACAAACCGGCGATGGCGGTACGATCCAAATTCTCACGGGCGCCCAGATCAACGCCGTCCAGAAGAACAGCTACATCGCGCTGGTCGCACCGCGGATTGAACAGGGCGGCAACGTCCGGGTCAACGGCTCGACCGCCTACGTCGCTGGCGAAGACGTATCAATGACCATGGACCAGGGCCTGTTCGACATTCGTGTCTACACCGGCACCGATGACCCCAATGGGATCGTCCACACCGGAACTACTACGGGAGTCGCCAACGAAACGCTCGATGGCAAAAACCGCATGTATTTCATGGCGGTGCCGAAGAACCTGGCGATCACCATGCTAGTCGGCGGAACAATCGGTTATGACGCGACCACCGCCAATGTGGTCAACGGTGAAGTTGTGCTGTCGGCGGGTATCCTCGAAATAAACGACATCTCCAATCCCCCCTTTAACGCGATCCAGAATTCGAATTCGAATGTCCTTATCGACAACGCGCACTTCCTTTCGAATACTACGGTTTATGCCGAACAGCTGGCATCGGTTAACGCATCCGCTGGCGACGTCACGTTCGATGGATCCCTGTTCATGGAGTCGTATTACGGCGATGTGTCGATGATCGCCGATGGCCGGACGATCACCCTAAACGGCAGTGCGAACCTCACTACATCGCCAGTCGATTTCGCTCCGTTTTTAAATTACGATTCATATTACGTCCCGGCTGCGGATCGCCTTGCCGGCGATATCACCGTCGAAGCCAAGAATGGCGGGATGATCAACGCCCAGAGCCTGTCCCTCGATGCGACAGCCAAGGGCCAGGATAGCTATTTTTCTGGCGGTAATGGTGGCATGGGCACCGGCGGATCGATCCTGATCAGCGCGAACACCGGCGGCTCCATTACAACAGGTTCGGTTTACGCTGACGCCAGCGGCTTCGGCGGTAATCTCAAATATGATTACACCACTGCTGGAAACGGCGTCGGCGGCAGCGTTAGCATGGACGCAGTGGGCGGATCGATTACTGTCAACGGCAACGCCGATCTTTATGCCGATGGAAGCGGCGGCACATTCAACGGCGACGGCACGGCATCAAGTTACACCGGTGGTAACGGTACCGGCGGCAGTGTCGGTGTCACGGCGGGAACCAACGGCATAATCTCGATCGCGGGCACCTCGAACCTGAGCGCCGATGGGTCCGGCGGTTACGGCGCCAATGGCGGCTACGGGACCGGCGGTTCGACCAGCGTCTATGCCAATGGCGGTTCGCTCATATTCGGCGGGCCGCTTTACGCTTATTCCAATGGAATCGGTGGCTCCGGACTGAACTATGGCGGCTTTGGTTATGGCGGGAGCTCCTCGGCGACCGCGGATATCGGCGGGTCGATCGACATCTCCGGCGAAGTGTTCGTTGCGGCGCTGGCGCTCGGCGGTGACGGAGGCTTTTCGGGCGGCGACGCCACGGGCGGCACCGCGACCATCCGCGGTGATGGCGGAACGATCCATTCGGATGGGCAGATGGTCCTAACGACCCAGGCTAATGGCGGTCAAGGCACCTGCGATTGTTCCTACGGCGGCAGCGCCTATGGTGGCGTCAATCTGATTGACGTGAAGAACGGCGGATCGGTGTCGACCGATGGTTTCCTGAACTTCAATGGAGCGGCTTTCGGCGGAAATGGCGTTCGCGAGGGCGGCAATGCCTATGCGGGGTCGTCGATAATCACGATCGACAACGGTAGTGTCAGCGCAGACACGCTTGGCCAATATGCCAATGCCTGGGGTGGCGCGGGCGCCAACGGCGGAAACGCCCGGGGCGGCGTTGTCACAATGGAAATCCTGGCTGGCGGCGGAACCGTGAACATTACTGGCATTGCCGGTCTCGAAGCCGGAGGCTTTGCCGGCGCAGGCACGGTCGGGTACGAATCCAACGGCGAATCGAGCGTCGGCAACGGTGGCTACGGGGTTGGCGGCAGTGTCAATTTGACGATCGACGGCGGCGGGTCGGTGACCACCGGCGACCTCGAGCTCTCCGCGGATGGCATCGGCGGCGATGGCGGCAACAGCACCACACCAGGCAATGGCGGCAGCGGCGGCAATGGCGGTTACGGTCAGGGCGGCAATGCCACCATCTCCGTCATTTCCGGATCGCTCACTGCGGCGAACATCCAAAGCCGCGTGAATGGTCTCGGCGGCTTCGGCGGAGCTGCGGCAACTGGATCGAATGGCAATGGAGGCACCGGTGGCGGTGCCCAGGGCGGGACAGATATTTTTAACATCGGCAGCGGCGGGACGGTCAATGCGACGACCTACGCCGGTTATGGTCGAGCCTTCGGCGGCGATGGCGGAGCTGGTGTTGGCACGGGTAATGCGGGTGATGGCGGCGCAGCTGTGGGTGGGGTCTCAAGCGCGACCATCGATGGCACCGGCACGTTCGGCGGGTCGGTTACCGGCGAGGTAGATACTGGATTCGTCCTGACATCCTTCGCGCGTAGTGGCGACGGCCAGACTTCCAATAGCGCCAGTGGCGGCACGGCGACGATCGACATCAATGGAACGCTAACCACCACCGGCCTTGTAGAAGCTGCAGCTCAGGCTATCGGCGGCGCCGGGTTGCTCGCCGGAGGCAATGCCTTCGGCGGTACCGCGACCATCAACGTCTATGGCGACCTTACGGCGGCTACTCTCTTCGTCGCCGCTCGGGGCTTCGGCGGAAGCGGAGGCGACGTTGGCGGCCTTGGCAATGGCGGTTTCGCAACCTTCGAAGTCGATGGCGGCACGGCGATGATCTCCACCGCCGGCTTAGTGACGGTCGATGGCGTCGGCGGCGCTGCGACCAACCCCGGCGGCACCGGCGGTGACGGCTCAGCCGGACTCGCCCAAGTCTCTGCAAACATCGGGGGCACCGCTACCCTCAACGACCTTTCGGTACTCGCCGATGGGACCGGGGGCGCCGGCGACGTTTTAGGTAGCGGTTTCGGTAATGAGGCGTACATCCTTGCCGATGACTCGGTGATCAACCTGACTGGAACGACCACCGTTTCGGCCAGCGGCTCCGGTCAGGATAGCCGTGGCGGGAGCGCTAACATTTATGCGCAGTATGGGGCCACCATTAACGGTCAGACGGTCAACATCCTCGCCAACGCCTCGGGGCCCGGTGGAAACGGCGGCAATGCTGGGCTTAGTACTTACGGCGCAACCGTGGATATCGCCGACGCGACGATCCAGGCCAATGGTTCGGCGAATGGCGGCCACGCCGAGCTCTATTCCACCGGAATTTTTGCCAACGGTTTGCTCACCAACGGTTCGCTCACCACCGGCGCCCTGACGATGAGCGCCAATGGTGGGACCTCCGGCGGCTCGGTCTTGGTTCACGTCGATAATGGCAGCAGCGCCAACCTCGGCATTGCGACGTTGACCGCTACCGGTTCGGGAGCGGATATCTCCGTAATCGCGGGCGCTTCCTCCTCCACGGCTTCGCTTCCGGCCATCTTCAATGCCCAAAGCCTCTCGATTATATCGGACGGCTCGATTTCGCTCAGGACTTATGCGGGCAGCGATATTAATGTCTCAGGTGACCTGACTGCGACCGGCGGAACCATATCGCTCGTCGATGATGGTCTCGGCGGCCAGATCATGGCCGACAATCTCAACCTAACCGGTAGTGATATTTCCGGTAACGGCAATTTGTCCGCGACCAACGTTACGCTCGCTTCGACAGGGAATATCGATCTTTCGGGAACCATCGTTGCAAGCAACGACGTCAACCTGACCGCGGCCGGCTTCACCGCCGTTCACGACGTCAATGCGCTGACTGCCGAATTCACCGCTGGGTCGACCGCCAATTTCTATGGCACCGTGTCCGCGCCCACGATTACCGTTACGTCGAACGACCTCAACGTCGTCAGTGGCGCTTTTCTCGGGGTGTTTGGTATCACCAATCTTCTGACGCTTAATTCGACCAATGCGGATGGGCTGTATGTCGGCATGCAGCCAGACGTCTTCACGGGCTACGGCCTCGACGAGCAGGGCGAACTTCAGGCCGCCAACATTGTTGTCAACTCCTTGCCTGGCTGCGTCGAATGCATTGCACCAAACATCTTTCTCGGAACGTTTTCGATCGACGGCACCGACGGTTCCAACGCCGGCGTCAGTTCGGTCACTTTCAACACGACTGGCTCGATCCTCGTCGGTGGACTGGTCAATTACTTCAATGCCGCCGCAACCGACTCCCTGACCCTTAACGCTGGTCAGAATATCGAGATCAACACCGACAGCGGGGGGATCAGCATGACGAACGCCGTCATGGCCTTGTCCGGTCAACTCGCGCTCAATGCCAACAATATCTGGGTCGCCTCCGGGTTGATATTGGGCGAGCTTGAAGTGGATCCGAATTACGTGGGACGCGCTACCGATCTCGCCTCCAACAGTGGCACGTCTAACCCGGATGGCTTTGTCAAAGCGGGAAGCGTGAACGCCGGGATCGGAAGCACATTTTTCGTCCAGAATAGCGGTCTCACGACCGACATGGGCGGGATCACCGTCGGTGACGGCGGACTGACCCTCAACAGCACTGGGACAGGACCAGCGGCAGTCGATATCTACGGCCGCCAAATCGCCTCCAACGGCACGACCACGACCGGCGACGCATTTGTCGGCACCGTCCAGGCTGGTGGCCCTGGCGGCTACACCTCCGATTCGACGATCAACGATTGCCCGTTGGCTGGCTGCGCAC
>NZ_JACDDV010000023.1 GCF_013816785.1 Sphingomonas sp.
GCCCAATACCAGGTTTTCCCTTTCGGAACCTGGCTTTCGCCGATGTTAAGAGTCTCCACCCGGCTGCGCTGCTGGCCTTGTGGACCGTGAAGGAGGATTTCAAAACGATTGTCGCCATAGACCAGCGGCACATTGTCGAAAACATAGCGCTGCCCACCGTCCGAGCGGCTAAATGCGAGTAATTCTGAGTTGCGATAAAGCTCCGCATCCCAACCGGGCGGCAATTCGCCTTCGAATCGGGTGCGGTCGAACGCGACCGGATTGAACAGTGGCCGGTTGGTCACTTCGGCGCCACGGCCGCTGGCTCCCGTGACCAGGCGGTTCGCCAAGCCTCGCACGTCGCCTACCGCGAAATGGGTAGCCCGGAGCGGCCCAAGCAGCTCGCCGTCCGGATCGGAGCGGTAGGCGCGCAGACGGAGCGACTGCGGGCGACCGCGATCGTCGCTTGACAGGGTCGAGTCATACGACAGTTGCGCGAGCTCGCCCGCCGCCGCGATCGAAGCCCGGCGATCGACCCTGAGGCCGGTCGATGCGCGGTAGGCGACACCCGCGCTGACGATAAAGTCGAGCGCGGGGGCGCGCCACAGGCGATAGGGAAGCCGCACTTTCGGTAGGCTTTCCAGGGGAAAGGCCGCCGGTCGAATGCGCGCCGCCTGTTGCTCACGCTCGCGCGCCAGCTCGACCGGTAACTTGGCGTCTGATTCGAGGATCAAGAGCGATCCCGCGGGGACCGGTTTTACCCCCAGGCCGAACCACCGCCCGAGCGCAGCGGTTTCGACGCACCAGCCCTCGGGTGTTTCGCGAATCTCCCCGTCGGCGATGCGTTCCTGCTTGTCGCCATAACGGACGTTGCCGGTGGCTTGGTCGATATCGATCTTGTTAGCTTCGCGGAATGCCCAGCCCGAGGCGCGCCGGGCGGCAAGGTCGATCTTCATCGGGACGTCGAGCGTCGTCAAAAAGTCGCCGAATACGACGCAGGTTCCTCCAGCTACCTGATAGGCGCGAACCCCGTCACCGAGTCGCAATTGGCGGATATTGACGTCGAGCAGGAACTGGTCGTCAGGGTCGGCGGTCCAGCCGGAGGCGACCGGCGCTGCCGCCCATGCGGCGACGGCACCCACCGCGGCGAGCGCCAGCGACGCCAGCGCGCCGCGCACCCAGCCTAGCGACCGCCGCATGGAGAGCGCCCCCTGCTATTCTCCCTAACGAAGGACCGCGCTGGTTTCGGCGATCATCACTGGGCCGCTGTCGGTCGGTTCGATATATTGGATGGTGACCGGCCCGACCGCCTGCGCGACATGTGCGGGGTCGATCGGCACGGTCACCGACCGCTGGCCGAGTTCGGTATAGACCGCAATGCCGCGCACCACGGCGATGGGATCGGCGACACCGGCCTTGAGAACCCGGACTTCGCCATAGGTCGAGCGGCCGCCCGAGCGGCTGATGTCCAGCGCGATCGCCGGCCTGCCCCCCTCGACCACTTTGTGAACGTTGGCGAGGCCGGCCTTGGCCTCGAGATTGCCGAGCCGAACGATAACCGGAATGGTGACGCCATAGATGGGTGTAAGCTGGAAGGCGACGCCCTCGACCTTTTGCGATGGCACGGCAGAACGCGGCGGCGGCACTGCACGAAACAGAAGATGCACCCGATATTCACCATCGGGCAAGCCTTCGGGCGCGCGGGCCGACAAGCGGATGGCCTGCGGCTGGTTGGGTGGCAGGGTGATCCGGCGCGGTGCGTATAGGATCATCTCCTGCGCGGCCTTTTCGGCGGTGTTCGGCTCGGCGACATCGGCCAGTCGCCCGTCGGGCGTCATGCGGCGAAGCTCGACCGAGATGCGATAGGTCGCGATGTCGTCGCCGATATTGTTGAGAATGACCTCGGTGCCCCGCCGCCCATCGAGAACGATGCGGGTCGGGGCGACAAGCAGGTCGCCGACGCCGGCCCTGGCCGGCGGGGCCGCGAATATCAGGGCGGGCGCGAGCAGCGCGAGCCGGGCTAAACGAACGAGCGGAACACGGATCATCGATTTCCTCCAATTTGGTCAGGAAGATGATGCATCCGAAATGGTTATTAATCGGCTAACCACTGCTGGTCATTGCAATGAAAAGGGGCCGCCGGATAGCCGACAGCCCCTTCATCAAGCGATCCGGCGCACCGGCTCGCGGCTGGTCGTCACTTAATAATCGACGGTGACGTCGATGTCGCCGACGTACAGGCCGTCGACGGTGGCCGGAGCAATCGTGATCGCGCCGCCGACGTTGAAGTTGACACCGGTCGTGCCCGAGTTGCCTAGAGCGACAGTCGCGGGGGCGTTCGGGGTGAAGGCGAGAAGCTCACTGCCGCCCGAGGTGGTGTTGGTCAGGTTGGTACCAGTCGCGGCGACATTGACGGTGAAGTTGTTGGTGCCGGTGACCTTATACTGGGCCGAGGAAACGGTGCCCGAGCAAGTCAGCGCACCGGTGCAACCCGTCACCGCGGTACCGCCCTGGGCGATCGAAACGGTCTGGTTCGCGGCCAGAGCGCCGACGACGATCGTGCCGAAGTCGAGGTTCTGCTGCGCGGTCAGCGTCAGCGGCTTGACGATTTTGGCCGAGGCCTTCGCCTTCGGATTGGCCGAAACCGGAGCGGCAATGGCCGGGCCGGCGACCAGGGTAACAGCGGCGGCGAGCGCCGCCAGACGGGCAAAATTGGTCATCATGAAATCCCCACTTGTTTCCAAAACATGGCGGCTGGTCGAACATGCCGTCCATCCGTGAGACCTTCATTAACCGTGCCGGCTTACGGCTTCGCTCAATGATGTGGTTAAAGATGCGTTAGCTATTGGTCCGGAGCCGAGCAGTCTTCAAAGATAGTCGACGTCGATCGCCACATCGCCACGATAGTCGCCGTCGACATCGCCAGCGATCCTGATCGCACCGCCGAAGCGAAACGAGAGCGTGCCATCGCTCCCCAGACGCGGCGCCGCCCCGGCATCGGACCAGATCGAGTCGAGACGCAATGTACCTCCGGAGAGACCGGCCATCTGAATATGATCAGGCAGGCTGATACGCACATATCGGCCCGGCTCGCCTCGAATCATGACCTGACCGGCGATCGCCCGAGCGCCGATCGCGCTGACCGAACCGCGAACCTGCCGCTCGCCGTTGGGGCCGAGTTCGGCGCTGCCTTCGCCGGGCCCGCCCAAGATCAGCCGGTCAAAATCGAGCCTGGCCTCGACATCGAGCTGGATAGCCGCCGCGGGCTTGCTGTCGTCGGAGCGGTTGGCCGAATCGCACAAGCGGCAGGGCGCGCTGATGTCCTGCGCCACGGCGGGAACCGTGAGCGCGGCGGCGGACGCCGCAAGACTTGCAAGAGTGAACGGGCGGCCCAACATGGCACCGACAATAGGAACGCCGCGTTGAAGCAAGGTTAACGCAACTTTTACCCCCAGCGGGAGCGAGCGATGAGCGATAAGTCAAAGTCCGATACCGAGTGGCGCGCCAAGTTGACCCCCGAACAATATCGCGTCCTGCGCGAAGGTAGCACCGAAGCCCCGTTCACTGGCGAGCTGCTTAGCAACAAGGACCGGGGCCTGTATGTGTGCGCCGCCTGCGGTGAGCCGTTGTTCGGCAGCGACACCAAATATGACAGCGGATCGGGCTGGCCGAGCTTCACAGCGCCGGTCGAGGGCGAAGTGGTCGCCGAGCTTAGCGACACCAGTCTCGGCATGGCCCGCACCGAGGTCCGCTGCGCCAAATGCGAGGGCCACCTCGGCCATGTATTCCCCGACGGTCCGGGTCCGGCCGGTCTTCGTTATTGCATCAACAGCGCTTCGTTGGGGTTCAAGAAGGATAGCGAAAAGGACGACGCGTCACGCGACGGTGGCGAGCACGACTGACGCCGGTGCTTGTGGGCCGGGGCGATAGCCCATAGGGATTCATCCTGAATGGCCAGCTCCTCCCCGTCGCGCGCCAAGGCTTATCTGGTCACTGCCCTCAAATGGGGCGGGTCGATTTTCTTGGTCGGGCTGATCGGTCTGGTCGTGGCGGTGGCGATCGCCATGTCGCAGCTGCCCGATTACCACACCCTGTCGCGCCGGTCCGATCTTGGCCAGATGGTCCGGGTCCGCGCCGCCGACGGCACGCTGCTGGTCGCGCTTGGGCCGAGCTTCGGCCGCTGGCTCCCCTACGCCGAGATCCCCGGCACGATGCGCTCGGCAATGATCGCGGTCGAGGATAGGCGTTTTCGCAACCATATCGGGGTCGATCCGATCGGCGTCGCTCGATCGTTCAAGGTTCGCTTGTCCACTGGCCAGTGGCGGCAGGGCGGATCGACTATCACCCAGCAATTGGCGCGCAACATCTTCCTTTCGAACAGCCGCACCTTCGGCCGAAAGCTGAAGGAAGCAGTGCTGGCCCTGGCGCTCGAGCGGAAATTTTCGAAGGACCAGATCCTCGAGCTTTACTTGAACCGGGTTTATTTCGGCGGCGGCGCCTACGGTATCGATGCCGCCAGCCGAACCTTCTATGGCCATGGGGCCGAACATTTGAAGCTCGGCGAAGCGGCGATTATCGCCGGCCTGGTCAAGGCGCCGTCGAACTACTCGCCGACCGCCGACATCGAAGCGGCGCGCGGGCGGGCCGGAGTAGTGATCAACTCGATGGTCGAGAATGGCTTTCTCCCTGCCTCCGCCGCGTCCGGCGTGGATCCGGCCGACATCAAGGTTCAGCCCGCAGCAAAGCAAAACAGCGTGCGCTATTTCACCGACTGGGCGCTGCCCCAACTCGACACGTTGATCGATGAGACCAGCGATCCAATCGATGTGTGGACGACGCTCGACCCCGGCATGCAGTCGGCCGCCAATCGCTCGATCAACGCCAATGCGCCGGGCGGCGCTCAGGGCGCGCTGGTCGCGCTCGACCGCGACGGGGCGGTGCGGGCGATGATTGGCGGCCGCGACTATGTCAGCTCGATTTACAACCGCGCGACCCAGGCAGAGCGCCAGCCGGGGTCATCGTGGAAGCTGTTCGTCTATCTGTCCGCGCTCGAAAGCGGAATGAAGCCGAGCGACACGATTGTCGATGAGCCGGTGACGATCAACGGCTGGACGCCGCGCAACTCGACCCGCGCCTACGCCGGCCAGGTTACCTTGCGCGAGGCGTTCGCCCGATCGATTAACACGGTCAGCGCCAAGATTGGCGACGCGCTCGGGTTCGGGACCATCGCCGACATGGCGCGACGGTTCGGCATTTCGGGCAATATCTCGACCTATCCGTCAATGGTGCTTGGGACCAGCGACGTGCGCCTGATCGACATGACGCGCGCCTTCGCCGCCGTGCAGAGCGGCGGGATCAGCGTCGCCCCCTACGCTATCCGCAAGGTCGTCACCGCCGACGGCCGCTTGCTCTACCAGCACCAGTCGATGGAGCAGCGCGTGCTGGTCGCTCCATGGGTGGCGGCGGGGATGACCGATCTGCTTCAGACTGCCGTGCTCTCGGGCACCGGGCGCGCCGCCCAGATCGGGCGGCCGGTGGCTGGAAAGACCGGCACCACATCCTCGAACAAGGACGGGTGGTTCATCGGCTTTTCGAGCGGATTGACGACCGGCGTGTGGATGGGCCGCGACGATGCCAGGACGATAGCTGGCTTGCAGGGTGGCACGGCGCCGGCGCGCGCCTTTGCCGATTTCATGAAGGTGGCGGTTGCCAAGCGCCCGGTCGAGCAATTCCAGACCCAGGTGCCGATCCCCGACTGGCAGCTCGAGCCCAACGAGGAAGTCTATGGCATGAATGCGTCAGACGAGCCGTTGCTGGTCGATGCCGACGGCAATCCAATCGGCACCGCGCCAGCCGATCCTTTGGGATACGACCCAGCGCAGGATCCGTCGCGCGGTGCGCCGGCGCCTGCCGACAAGGCGTGGCTCGACGAGGTACTCGATCGCAATCCGCAAAACCGGCCGGCCCCGCCACCGGAACCGCGGCAGCCGCCGCAATCAGCCCCGGCCGATCCGCTTCAACCGCGGCCCTAACGCGCGCAACTCGGCCCGTGCGGCGGCGACATCGCCATCGTAAAGGCTCGCCTCGAACGCCCGAAACGCGGGGCTATGATCCATGTGCCGCCGATGCGCGACCTCATGCGCCACGACCCAGTCGAGCAGATGCGGCGGCGCCAGATAAAGCCGCCAGCTGTAGCGGATAGCCCCCGACGCCGCGCAACTGCCCCAGCGGGTCGACGCGTCACCGACCGCGACCGAGCGGACCCTGACCCCGCCGCGCGCGGCGGCAGCAGCGGTAGCGATACTCAACCGTTCGCGGGCAGCGGCCTTCAAATAGCGTTCTATCCGGCCGGCAAATCCAGCTTGCGGCCCGCCGCACGCCAACACGTCTCCGGCCATCGAGGGCATGCGTGGCAGGCGCTCGTCGCAGACCAGGCGGACATTGCGCCCTTCGACCAGGATCGTCGTCTCGGGCGCAAACGGCTCGCCCGGCGCAATTCGAGCGACTTGCGCATCGACCCAGGCCGACTGTCCCAAGGCCCAGTCGAGCGCTGCACGGCGATTGGTTCGTTTCGGACAGGTCAGCCGCAACACGCCCCTCGCCTCGTCGAGCCTCAACCGCAGCGCGCGGGCGCGGGGATGAGGTCGAAGTTCGATCGGCCAGGCAAGCCCGGCGATGCGAAGCATGTCAGAGCGGACGGTCGACAAGATGATACTCAAGCTCGCCGGCGTCGATTTCGCTGACCGTCCAGCCACGCGTCGACTGGCCCGCCTCGTGCACCGTCTCGCGGTTTCCGGAGATCAGATAATGCCAAACGGGCAAGGGCTTGCCTTCCCAACGCAAGCGGTAGGCGCAGGTAGAAGGCAGCCATTCGAGCTCGTCGAGCTTGGCCGGATCGAGCTTGACGCAGTCGGCCACCAGCTTCTTGCGGTGAGGATAGTCGGTGCACTGCCCCACGCGCCGGTCGAGGAGCTTGCAGGCGACATTGGTCGGGAATAGCTCGCCGGTGTCTTCGTCCTCCAGTTTGTGCAGGCAACAACGGCCGCAGCCGTCGCACAGCGCTTCCCATTCGCCCCGGTCCAAATCCGGCAAGGGCTTTTCCCAAAAGGCTTTTGCGCTATTCATGCTGGCTCAAGCCTTGGTGCGCCAAGGCGGCGAGATCAAGGCAAAGGAACATGACGATGCGCGGTTGGGGCAAGGCTGGGATGGCGATCGCGCTGTTGATGATATCCACTCCATCGCTGGCCCAAGGCCTGGGTTCCAATGCGTCGGAGGGCGAGGCGTTTCTGAAGGCGGTCGAGGATCGCGATGGCTCCAAGGCCGTGCCGATGGTCGAAAGCCCCACCTCAAGGATTTTGAACTACCGCGGCTACAAGGGCGAAACCGCGCTGATTATCGCCACACGGAGACATGACTCGGACTGGACCGGATTTTTGATCGGCAAAGGCGCCGATCCGAACATCGGCGATAGTCAAGGCGACACGCCGCTCATCATCGCGGCACGGATTGGGTTTGAGGAGGCCGTCGGCTGGATGGTCGCGCGCCGCGCCAAAATCGACCTCGCCAATCGAAAGGGCGAAACCGCGCTGATTGTCGCCGTCCAGCAGCGCCAGCCGCGAATCGTCAAGCTGCTGCTCGAACGAGGTGCCAATCCCGACAAGGCGGATCACGCCGCCGGCTATAGCGCGCGCGATTATGCCAAGCGCGACACCCGGTCGCGCGAGCTGATCAAGCTCATCGAAACGATTAAAACGGCCAAGGCCAAGGTCGCCGGTCCGGGGCTTTAGATCGCGTCGCCCAAAGTCGGGTCGATCTGCGCCGACAACCGGCGCGCTGCACGGCGAGCGAAGCGCAAGATTTCCGCCTTGCGCCGGGGAGGTGCGAGCGGGCGGGTCGAGGGTTCGCGAATCACCGCGGCGTCATAGCGGTCCGCGACCAATAAGCCTGCCTCGCCCGGCAGGAAGCGCGGGTGGTCGAGCAGCGGCGCGAGCAGTTGCGGCACCGCCCAGAAGAAGCGGTCGCAATAATCGAGATAATCGACCCATTTCTGGTCGCCGAGAAGGTCGGCGCGGCTGACCTTGATCTCGACGATGGTCAGCTCGCCCCGCGGCCCGATGGCCATCAAATCCGCTCGGCGGCCGTTGGGCAGCGGCACTTCGCACATCGCGAACAAATCATGGCGGCAGAACAGCCGCGTGACCCCGCGCGCCACCTCTGTCGCGATCAGCGGCGCGTCGGCGAAACAATCGGGAATCGGAGACGTTGCCATCCCCAAACTTTTAGAACGAAAGGGGCCCAGCGCCTAGCGGTAGAAGACGTGGTTGCCGAGGGTCGCGATGCGGGTCAGGCGCCAGCCGGGCGAGACGCGCCGGGCGTGAAAGAAAAGCGCCTTGCCGACCGGGGTCGGCTTGATCTTCTCATCGACGATCCTCGCAATCGCGACCGCATTCTTCCATTGCTGGCCAGCGCGTGGGATCGACGGCAGCGAACGGCCGCGAACAAAGCTGAACTGGCTGTGCTGGAAAACAACGCCGCAATAGCTCGAGGGGAAGCGGCCGCCCGAGTTGGCCCGGTTGGCGATGACATGGCCGACCGCGAGTTGGCCTTGCAGCGATTCGCTTTTCGATTCGAAAAAGATTGCTCCGGCGAGACATTCGAGCTCGCGGCTGCCCGGTACCGACCCGCGATATTTGGTGACCAGGTCGGCAAGCGAAGCCGACGGGTCGATCGATTGCAGCGATTCAATCGCCGGCAACGGGGCAAGCTCATCGGCCGGCGCCGTCAGAAGCGTGGGAGAGTTTTCGGTCCCAAGCAGCGCGCTGGCGGCGACGGCGGCCAATTTGGTCGACCCATCCTCGATCAACGGCTCGGGTGCCGGGGCAACCTTGGCCGGCGCGACCGATGAGGCGGTCAGCGCAGCGAACACCATGAGGGCGGAACGAAGCGGCACGAACATGAAGACCGTTATCTGTGCGGTGAAGCCGCCTATGGGCGATGGCTGCAAAACTGACAGCGCTCGCCGAGGGTCGTTCCCCGACTGCGTGGCACCTTTGGCGGCAATGGTTTGCCGATGCGGATGCCCCCCGCGTGGTTGGTTCCACGGCTATTTCGAAATGGTTCCCGCCGGTCAACCTGACTCGGTCGTTTCAGCGATGAATCGTTCCGGGTCCGCGACGTCCAGATCGATTAACCATAAATCTTCATCGAATTTGACGCGCTTCGAAGACCAATCCGACAGCATTTTCTGGGTCGCGCCGGATTCGGGCCCCACCCGCTGCCAGTGATAACTCCCCGAGGCATCCAGCGTCCGTTCGAGGCAGCCGGCGTGAGCGCCGCGGGACGAAACCAGCAGCAGCAGCGCACCGCGGTCGGCATCACCTTTCTTCAGGACGGTGGCGAAACCGCCCTCGGCGTCGACCTGGCGCAGCAGGGCAGTGGCCTCGAGCGCGGCGGGCAGCCGGTCGCTCAACTTCGGTAGCCAGGCAGCCCCGACAGGGGGATATGCGAGCGCAGGAATGTGCCTGTGCCGCGAGCGCACTCCTCACCCGTCGAATCGACTATCCGCGCCTCCGCCACGAACACCCGGCGCCTACCCGAGATCCACCGCCCCTCGGCCCGCGCCTCGCCCTCGCGCAGCGGCTTGGTGAAGTGAAGGTTGAAGGCAGTGGTGAGAAGGAAGCGATCGCTGACCAGTCCGTTAGCGGCGTAGAATGCCGCGTCGTCTAGCATCTTGAAAAAAACCGTACCGTGCGCTGCGCCAGCGGCGTGAAAGCCCGATGTGGCGACGGTGAATCGAATCTCGCTCCGGCCGGCCTCGGGCAGCGAAATGGTGGACAAGAACAGGCGATTAATCGGCGCCGAATCATAGAGCGCCGCGAGCGCACGGAGATGTGCTTGCTCCCCCGTTGCGGCCTCAGGCGGCATCGCGTTCCTCGGCGCCGATCAACACTGCGGCGAGCGCATCCCGGCTGCGCGCGCCACGCAGCTTTTCGACCGTGGCGGCGTGACGCACCAGCCGGCTGACCGCGGCCAGCGCCTTGAGGTGCTCAGCGCCGGCATCGGGCGGCGAAAGTAGCAGGAAGATGAGGTCCACCGGCGCACCATCGATGGCCTTGTAGTCGATTGGCGAGGCGAGCCGGACAACCATGGCGTAAATCCGGTCGAGCGCGTCGAGCTTGCCGTGCGGGATCGCGACGCCGCCACCGAAGCCGGTCGATCCAATCCGCTCCCGCTCGGCAATGGCATCGGCGATCAGCGAGGGTTCGAGCGACAGGCGGCCGGCCGCCACCTGCGAAAGCTGGTTGAGCAGCTGCCGCTTGTTCCCGGCGGCAAGATCGACCCGGATCGCGTCGAAATCGAGGAATTGCGAAAGCTGCATTCGAAAATTCTTCTACACTAGCGGGTACACGCGCGACGATGCGGAAGGCGGGTTAGCCGACCCTGCCGCGCTTTGTCACTTGGATGACGGTTCGACCCAGCCGATGGTTCCGTCGTCCCGGCGATAGACCATGTTGAAGTCGCCGCTGGCGGAGTTGCGGAACATCAGCGCGTTGGTGTTTCTCAAATCGAGCATCATCACCGCGTCCGATACGCTCGCTTCGGGGATGTCGACCCGGGTTTCGGCAACGATCGCGGGGGCCGGCGGAGGCTTTTGATCCTCCCCGTGCGGCGCGGCGAACACGGTGTAGGCGGCATTCTCCTCCACTCGCCCCTCGCCATCGCCGCGGCGTTCGCGCAATCGGCTGCGATAGCGCTTGAGCTGCTTTTCGATCTTGTCGGCCGCGCCTTCAAACGCGACATGCGCGTCGGGCGCGCGATTGGACGACTTCAGCACCAGCCCCTGGGAAACGGGGGCGACGATGTCGCACGTGAAGTCGTCATATGGTCCCCGGCCGAAGGTGACGTTGGCGGCGACGGCTCGGGCGAAATAGCGGTCGGCCATCGCCGACAGGCGATCGTTGACACGAGTGCGCAGCGATTCCCCGGTGGCGACCTGATGACCGGCAACCCTGATGTCCATGCTGGCTCTCCTTGACTATTACCGTCGCCTGGGCGGGCGATCGCTTACGCGGCACTCGGCGGCGAGGTGGGGGCCATTAGCCGGTCCCACAAGGGATTGACGATCTTCGCCAGGAACGACCGGTGCCGATCGAGCTCGGCGGCCGACGCTGCATGCGGTCGCGGCGCCAGCACCGGCCGCGCGGCGAACGACGCGGGTGCAGCGGTGGACGGCGCCCCGCCAGCGCCGTAGCCAGCGACCAAGCCTAGCCCGATCTGACGCCCCCCGGTCAACTCGATATAGACCTGCGTGAGGAGCTGCGCGTCGAGCAACGCGCCGTGCTTGACCCGCTGGCTGCGGTCGACGCCGAACCGCGTGCAGAGCGCGTCGAGGCTGTGCTTGGCGCCCGGATGGCGACTGCGGGCAAGAGTCAGCGTGTCGACCATTCGCGTCATGCACACCGCAGCCCGGCCGCAACGGCCCAGTTCGTGGTTCAAAAAACCGAAATCGAACCCGGCATTGTGCGCGACCAGCGGCGAATCGCCGATAAATTCGAGCAAGTCCTCAACCTTTTCGGCAAAGCGAGGCTTGTCCGACAGGAAGGTGTCGTTGAGGCCATGCACCGCCTCGGCCTCGCTCGGCATCGGCCGTTCGGGGTTGAAATAGGCATGGAAATGCCGCCCGGTTTCGATCCGGCCAATCATTTCGATGCAGCCAATTTCAACCATGCGGTCGCCGCCCGCAGGACTCAGGCCCGTGGTCTCGGTGTCGAAGACGATTTCGCGCATGGGCCCCTTAAACACCCGCCTTCAAGCCGAGACAAGCAAGGATCGCATCGACCTGCCGCCGCGTCTCATCAAAGCTGCCCGACGTGTCGACGACGAAGTCCGCCCCGGCGCGTTTCTCCTCGTCGGGCGTCTGCCGCGCCAGAATATGGGAGAATTTCTCGTAGGTCATACCCGGCCTGGAAAGGACGCGGGCTTCCTGGAGTTCGGACGGCGCCGAGACGACGATGACCTTGTCGAAAGCCGCGTCGCCACCGGTTTCGAACAGTAAGGGAATATCGAACAGCAACGCGGGCGCGTCGGCATGGGCGACAATGAAGCGGGTCCGCTCATGATGGACCGAAGGGTGCATGATCGCTTCGAGCGCGGCGAGCTCGTCGGGGTCGCCAAGAACCGACGACGACAGCGCCTCACGGTCGACCGCACCATTGCGCGTCGTGCCGGGAAAGCGCGCCTCGATCGCGGGTACCAGCCGCCCACCCTGGCCCTGCAGCTCGCGGACCGCCGCGTCGGCATCGAACACGGGCACACCGACATCGGCGAACATCGATGCGACGGTCGACTTGCCCATGCCGATCGACCCGGTAAGCGCGAGGCTGATCATGGCCTGAGCCTTTGCCAAAGATCGTCGTCGCGGTCACGCGGCGGGTCGGCGTCGAACAGGAGTTTGAAACTGGTTGCCGCCTGCTCCACCAGCATTTCGCGCCCGGTGACTATCTTGAGGTTCCGCTGCCGGGCCGCCGCGATCAGCGGCGTTTCGATCGGATCGGTGACCAGGTCGAACACCCAGCCCTTCGAAGGCAGCCGCGTGACGTCACAGTTCAGGCATTGGCGCCCCGCCATGCCGAGCGGGGTAGCGTTGATCAGTCCGTCGCTGGCGATCGGCTCGGTCAGCGGAACCGGCTCGGCTTCGTGGCCGAATTCGATGGCTAGCTTCATCGCCTCGGCCATGTCGCGCGCCTGAATGCGGACCGCGTGAAGGTTGACCATCTTCAAGGCGACCAGCGCGGCGCGTGCGCCGCCGCCGTTGCCGAGCACAGTCACGCTGCCCATCGCCGCTCCATCGTCGCCAAGTTTTGCCAGCAGCAGCGCAATCGCGCCGACGTCAGTATTGGCCGCAGCGAGCTTGCCTTCGCGCGGCGTCAGCAGATTGGCCGCGCCTGCCGCCACAGCCTGGTCGCTTGCATCATCGGCCAGTTGAAGCGCGTCGAGCTTGAGAGGCATGGTGACGTTGCAGCCGCGCCAGGCGGGATCAGCGCGGCGTTCCGACAGATAGGAGGCGAGCCCGGCGCGATCGACCCGGAAACGGCGATAGTCGGCGTCGATCTTGAGCGCGTCGAGCCAGAAGCTGTGGATGGTGGGCGACAGGCTGTGCTCGATCGGGTCGCCGATGACCTCGGCATAAGGGCGTGCCGTCATGACGCCAAGATTCCCCTCTGCCGCAGCGCTCCAAGGAGCGGCAGCAGCGGCATGCCGAGGATGGTAAAATGGCTGCCTTCGACGCGATCGAACAGGGTCACGCCGCGCCCTTCCATTCGAAATACTCCGACGCACTGGCCAACTTCGGGCCATTCGGCGTCGAGATAGGAGCCGATGAACCCTTCGCTCAACGGCCGCACCTCGAGCCGCGCGGTTTCCGCATGGCCCCAGTCGATTCTTCCGCCCCGCGCCAGCGCCACCGCGCTCGACAAAAGCATCGTCTGGCCGGAAAAGGCGCGCAAGTGCCGCGTCGCCTCGTCGCGGTCGTGTGGCTTCGAGTAACGGACAGCGTTGACGCTCACCGTGCTGTCCGCGCCGATCGCCCAATCGTCGCCCGTTCCTATCGACAGCGCCTTGCCTTCGGCCAGCCTGCGCGCGAGCGATTCGCCGTCGCCGACATGCCGCTCCTTGACCCACTCCTCGTCGAATTCCGCCGATCGCGCGGAATGAACCACCCCCGCCACTTCCAGCATGGCCCGCCGACTTGCGCTGTTACTGGCCAAAATCAGGGACATCGGGCTCACTGGGAAAAAGCTGGGGAAAAATGGGTGAGTCTCCCTAGCGTGAAGAAGGGGATGACCCAACGGCAGGATTCCGCTCCCGTCGACAATGGCCTGTCCCGCATTCCGCTCACAGGGGATGAAACTGGCCCACAGCCTGTGAGTTACGGGAGAAATGGCTGACGAATCGCCACAGGCCGCCGATTCACCTTCCATCACGCCTGTTGGCAAAGTCGGTAGGCGCGCTTAAATCCCGCTGCCAAGCGCCCATCAATCTCATCTACCTTTTAATCTATATATCTAAGGAGAATAAGGGTGGTATTGCCCTTGGCCGAACCGATCGGCGCTTCGGCCGGCAAGCCGCTGCTCGCCGTCTTGCGCGGTGAACGGCGTGATCCGCCGCCCATCTGGTTGATGCGGCAGGCGGGTCGCTATCTTCCGGAATATCGCGAACTTCGAGCGAAGCGCGGCGGTTTTCTCGACATGGCCTATGATCCCGAGACCGCGGCCGAGGTTACGCTTCAACCGCTCCGCCGTTTCCCCTTCGACGGGGCGATTCTGTTTTCCGACATCCTCATCGTCCCCCATGCGATCGGCCAGGAACTGACCTTCGTCGCTGGGGAAGGCCCGCGGCTTTCTCCCCCGCTGGCTGATGCCACGCTGGACGGCCTTGCGCTCGTGCTGCAGCGCCTCGAGCCGATCTGGGCGACCGTGAGGCGGGTCAAGGCCGAGTTGTCGCCTGAGACGACATTTTTGGGCTTTGCCGGTTCGCCCTGGACGGTCGCGACCTACATGGTCGCCGGGCAGGGTAGCCGCGAACAGGCCGAGGCGCGCAGCTTCGCCTATCGGGACCCCGGCGAGTTCGATGCAATCATCCGCCGGATCGAGGCGGTGACGCTCGATTATCTCTCGGGCCAGATAGAGGCGGGAGTCGATGCGGTGCAATTGTTCGACAGCTGGGCGGGCAGCCTCGCCCCGACCGAGTTCGAACGTTGGGTGATTGCCCCGACCGCGCGACTGGTCGGAGCGTTGCGAGCACGGCATCCTGACACGCCGATCATCGGTTTTCCCAAGGGCGCGGGCGGCAAGCTGCGCGCCTATGCCGCCGAAACGAAGGTCGATGCGATCGGGCTCGACGAGACGGTCGATCCGACCTGGGCTGCGCGCGACCTACCCTCGGGCCTGCCGGTTCAGGGCAATCTCGACCCCCTTGCGTTGATCGCCGGGGGCGAAGCGCTGGAAGGCGCGGCCAAGCATGTCCTTGACGCCTTCGCCGATCGTCCCCACATCTTCAATCTCGGCCACGGCATTCAGCAGACGACGCCGATCGCGCACGTCGAACAGCTGGTGCGGCTGGTGAAGGGCTGAGGGATGGGGCTAAGCGACTATCAGGGTTTCCTCGGTGCCGCCTACCTATGGGTCAAGGCGGCGCATGTCACCTTCGTGATCTTCTGGATTGCCGGCCTGTTCATCGTCCCGCGCTATTATATTCATCACCAGGCGACGACACCCGGGTCGGCCGAGGACCGCGCCTGGATAGAGCGCGAGGACCGCGCCCGGACCATCATCTTGACGCCGGCGATGCTGATAGTGTGGGTTCTGGGTTTGATGTTGGCGGTCAACGTCGGCGCTTTCGGTCAGCACTGGTTTTCGGCCAAGTTGTTCCTGGTCCTGTTGATGACGGCCTATCAGGGTTGGATCGGCGCATACGGGCGCAAGCTGGCCGGGGGTTACCGCGCACTCGAGAACAAGCAACTGCGCATAATGAATGAGGTGCCTGGCATTTTGACCGCCCTGATCGTCGTGCTTGTCATCGTTCGTCCCTTTTAAGGGATTGCACGCACCAAAGCCTTCGGCCCTTCTAAGGCGTTGACTTCGCGCCCCAAGCGGACCTAAGCGCCAAGGCAAGACGGCTGCACCGGCCCGAATTTCCATTCCCACCGCTGCGCCCCCGATTGTCGTCCCCTCCGCGGCGTCCTGCCGCGAGTCGAATTTCCAAATCCGTTTCCCCGAAAGAATTTTCGTATGCACTTGAAAGACCTCAAGCAAAAAACTCCAGCCGAACTCGTCGCACAAGCCGAGGAGATGGGCATCGAGGGTGCCTCGACCCTGCGCAAGCAGGATCTGATGTTCTCAATCCTCAAGGTCCGGGCTGAAAGCGGCGCGGAAATCATGGGCATGGGCACCATCGAAGTGCTGAACGACGGCTTCGGCTTTCTTCGCTCGCCAGAGGCCAATTACCTCGCCGGCCCGGACGATATTTATGTCGCGCCCAACCATGTGCGGCGCTTCGGCCTCAGGACCGGCGATACGGTCGAAGGAGAAATTCGCGCGCCCAAGGATGGCGAGCGCTATTTCGCGCTTACCAAAGTCAACATGATCAATTTCGACGAGCCCGACGCGGTTCGGCATCGCGTCAATTTCGACAATCTGACGCCGCTCTATCCGGACTCGAAGCTACGCCTCGACACGCTCGACCCGACGGTCAAGGACAAGTCGGCGCGGGTCATCGACATCGTCTCGCCATTGGGCAAGGGCCAGCGCGCGCTGATCGTCGCTCCGCCGCGTACCGGCAAGACCGTGCTGCTGCAGAACATCGCCAAGGCGATCACCGACAACCACCCCGAGGTATTCCTCATCGTGTTGCTGATCGACGAGCGGCCCGAGGAAGTCACCGACATGCAGCGCAGCGTCAACGGTGAGGTTGTTTCCTCGACGTTCGACGAGCCCGCTCAGCGCCACGTCCAGGTCGCCGAAATGGTGATCGAAAAGGCCAAGCGGCTGGTCGAGCACAAGAAGGACGTCGTCATCCTGCTCGATTCGATCACTCGCCTGGGCCGCGCCTACAACACCGTCGTTCCCTCGTCGGGTAAGGTGCTCACCGGCGGCGTCGACGCCAACGCGCTCCAGCGCCCGAAACGCTTTTTCGGTGCCGCGCGCAACATCGAGGAAGGCGGATCGCTGTCGATCATCGCCACCGCGCTGATCGATACGGGATCGAAGATGGACGAGGTCATCTTCGAAGAGTTCAAGGGCACCGGCAATTCTGAAATCGTGCTTGATCGCAAGGTCAGCGACAAGCGCATCTTCCCCTCGCTCGACGTCGGCAAGTCTGGCACCCGCAAGGAAGAATTGCTGGTTGAGCAGACGGTTCTATCGAAAATGTGGGTGCTGCGCCGAATCCTGATGCAGATGGGCACGATCGACGCAATGCAGTTCCTGCTCGACAAGATGAAGGACGCCAAGTCGAACGAGGATTTCTTCGCGTCGATGAATCAGTAAGCGGAGCGGGCAAGAGCGGCAGACTTCATGCGCGCCAAATTTGCCGCACGCGGCGGAGAACGATCGACCCCATGTTCAACTTCTCGGGCATTTTCACCGGCAGCGGGCTTGCCAACCTTGGGCAGATCATCATCGGCGACCTGACCATGGCCGGCGACAATGTCGTGATCATGGGCAGCTTGGCGTCGGGCTTGCCCGAAAAGGATCGCAAGAAGGTCCTGCTGTTCGGCGTCGGCATGGCGCTCATCTTTTTGATCGGTTTCGCGCTGGTGGCGACCCAGCTGCTCAAGATCACCGGCCTGGTCTTCGCCGGCGGCCTGCTACTGCTGTGGGTCGCCTACAATATGTTCCGCGAGATGCACCCGACGAAAGTGGTGGTGCGCGATGATCCCGACACACTCGAGATCGAGGGTCCACCGCCCACCAAGACACTGCTTCGGGCCGCCATCCAGATCATGATCGCGGACCTGAGCATGAGCCTCGACAACGTCCTGCTCGTCGCCTCGATTGCACGCGACAATCCGGCGCTACTGTTTGTCGGCTTGACCTTCTCGGTCTTGTTGATGGGCCTCGCGGCGAACTATGTCGCCCGGCTGATCCAGCGTCATCACTGGATCAGCTACATCGGCCTGGCGGTGATCCTCTATGTCTCGGCCAAGATGATCTACGAAGGCTGGATGGGCGGCGACCATGTGCTGGGGTTGAGGACGCTGCTTGGCCTGTAGTAGGCGCTGGCGATGGATTTCTCCTCCTTGTTCTCGCCCGAGACGCTGGCCGTCTTCTTCGAAATTCTTGTCATCGATGTCGTGCTGGCGGGCGACAATGCGATCGTCGTCGGCGCCTTGGCCGCCGGACTGCCCGCGGAGCAACGCAAGAAGGTCATCCTGATCGGCGTCGCCGCGGCGCTGGTACTGCGGATTGCCTTCGCACTGGTCGTCACCCAGTTGCTGCAAATCGTTGGCCTGATCCTCGCTGGCGGCCTCCTCCTTTTGTGGGTTGCTTGGAAAATGTGGCGCGAGCTGCACCATCAGGGTCAAAGTGCGGGATGTCCGGAAATCGAGGGAGGCGAGGCCAGCGGAATCAAGCCCGCGCGGACGTTCGCCAGCGCCGCCTGGGGCGTCGCGATCGCCGACGTCAGCATGAGCCTCGACAATGTCCTTGCCGTCGCCGGAGCGGCCAAAGATCATCCCCACATCCTCGTGTTCGGCCTGATCCTGTCGGTCATCCTGATGGGCATCGCCGCCAACTTCATCGCCCGCTATATCGAGCGCTATCGGTGGATCGGCTATGTTGGCCTTGCCGTAATTGTGTGGGTGGCCGGCAAGATGATTTGGGAAGGCTGGCACGACGTAGCGCCGCTGGTCGCCTGATGGCGACTTTCGACGACACCATTGTCGCCTTGTCGAGCGGTCGGCCGCCAGCGGCGGTAGCGGTCGTTCGCTCCAGCGGGCCACATGCCTTCGCGGCGGCCGAGCGGATTGCGGGCGATTTGCCGCCACCGCGCCAGGCGTCGTTGCGTCGCCTCATCGACCCCGCCGACGGCGCGCTGATCGACGAGGCATTGGTGCTTCGGTTCGACGCGCCGCACAGCGCGACGGGCGAGAATATTGTTGAATATCAATGCCATGGCGGACGAGCGACAGTCGACGCGCTGATTTCGATGCTGAGACGCGAGCCGGGTGTGCGGCTTGCCGAGCCGGGCGAATTCACCCGCCGCGCGCTGGCCAACGGCCGTATCGATCTGACCGAGGCCGAAGGGCTGGCCGACTTACTCGTCGCCGAGACCGAGCTTCAGCGCCGCTCGGCGGCGGCACGCGCGGGAGGGGCGCTGCGCCGCCGCCTGGACGAATGGCGCGAGCGATTGCTCGAGCTGGCGGCGCGGGCCGAAGTGGCCATCGATTATACCGATGAGCATGATGAAGGGATTGAGCAGGACTTGCGGCCCGAGATTGCGCAACTCGCCGCACAGATGGCCGGCCTGATCGATGCGCCGCGGGTGGAGCCGTTACGCGATGGCATCAGAGCCGTCATCGCCGGCCCCCCGAATGCCGGAAAATCGAGCTTAATCAATGCGCTAGCCCAGACCGAGCGGGCCATTGTGACGCCGATTTCCGGCACCACGCGCGATGTGATCGAGGTCCCCTTGGCCATCGGCGGCTTGCCGTTTGTGCTGGTCGACACTGCCGGGCTGCGGGACACCGACGACGCCGTGGAAGCTATTGGCGTCGCGCGCGCGCATCAGGAGAATCGGGCGGCAGACATACTTCTATGGCTCGGATCCGAATATGACGCTCCCAGCCGGCCGGGCTTGATACTGCTTCATGCCAAAGCTGACCTCGGCGGAGTGGCATCGGCGCGTGCGTTGGCGGTATCGACGGTCACGATGCAAGGGGTCGACGAGCTAATCAAGCGGTTGGTGGTCGAGGCGAAGTCGTTGCTGCCACAGCTCGATCAGATCGCCCTCGATCGCCGCCAGCATGACTTGCTTGCCGGCGCGAATGAGGCTCTCGGGCGCGCTGCCAATTTAAGGGACCATGTGTTGATTGCCGAGGAGCTTCGTACCGCGCGCGAAGCAATTGACCGCATCAGCGGGCGGGCCGGTGTCGAGGAACTCCTCGAAGCACTGTTCGCACGCTTCTGCCTGGGCAAATGATGTTTCACGTGAAACGCCGGCGTTGAAGAAAAGCGGCCCGGGCCTTAATGGCACGGGGATGTTTGATGTAATTATCGTCGGCGGCGGTCATGCCGGATGCGAAGCAGCCTGTGCGGCGGCGCGACGTGGCGCGCGGGTCGGTCTGGTTAGCTTTAGGGTGGCGGACATCGGTCAAATGTCCTGCAACCCCTCAATCGGTGGCGTTGGTAAGGGCCATCTAGTCCGTGAAATAGATGCACTCGGCGGAATCATGGCGCGCGCTGCCGACCGCGCAGCGATTCATCGCCGCATGCTCAACGCCAGCAAAGGTAGCGCCGTGCGCGGCCCGCGGGTCCAAGCCGACAGGCGTCTGTATCGGGAGGCAGTTCGCTCATTGGTCGCGGCGGCCGGCGTTAAACTGATCCAAGGCGAAGTTGTCGCTCTCATGCTGGACAGTGGCGCCGCCACGTCGCTGGCCATGGCTGATGGCAGCGAGTTTTCTGCCAGAGCCATCGTGCTGGCGACTGGAACTTTCCTCGGCGCCACGCTCTTTCGCGGCGAGGAAAGATGGGAGGGAGGCCGCGCTGGCGATTCAGCCTCTTCGATTCTGGGCAAACAGGTTAGCGAGCTCGGATTAGCGGAGGGCAGGTTGAAGACCGGGACGCCGCCGCGCCTTGATGGTCGGACGATCGACTGGGCGCGACTTCAGCCGCAACCGACCGACCGAGAGGCGTGGACGCTGGCTCTGGCGCCCAATCCCGAGCCACAGGCGCAGCTCGCTTGCGCCATCACGCGAACCAATGCGCGGTGTCATGACGTCATCCGCTCCGGGCTCGGCCGCTCTCCTTTATTCGCTGGCGCGATAGAGGGTAGGGGGCCGCGCTATTGCCCGTCGATAGAAGATAAGGTGCTGCGCTTCGGCGATCGCGAAGGTCATCAGATTTTCCTGGAGCCCGAGGGCCTCGATACTCACCTTGTCTATCCAAACGGAATCTCGACATCGCTACCGACTGATATTCAGCAGGCGCTTGTCAACAGCATTGACGGGCTGGAGCGTGCCGCCATCGTCCAGCCCGGCTACGCGGTCGAATATTCCTATGCCGACCCTCGCCGCCTCGGCCCGACCTTGGAACATCGCGAGGTTAGCGGACTGTTTTTCGCCGGGCAGATCAACGGCACGACCGGTTATGAGGAAGCCGGAGCGCAAGGTCTGGCGGCCGGGGCGAATGCCGCGGCTCTCGCGTGCGACCTTGCGTCGGTCCGGTTTGATCGCGCTCAAAGCTATGTTGGCGTGATGATTGACGATTTGACGCTCCAGGGCGCGAGCGAGCCTTACCGGATGCTTACCGCGCGCGCCGAGCATCGGCTTCACCTTCGCGCCGACAATGCCGTGGCTCGGCTCAGTCCGCTGGCGATCGAGGCGGGCCTGCTCGATGTTGAGCAGAAGCGCCTAATAGTGCAGCATCTGTGCGCCAAGACTAGTATGGCAGCGGCATTGAAAGAGACGGCGAGCGGCCGGGAGTTAGGGATCGAAGAGCCGGCACGCCGCCCGCTCTCGGAATGGGCGCGCCGGGCTGATCTTGCCGATGTGGTTGCGGGGCGCTTGCCCCGCTCGGCGGCGGCAGCCGAGGCGATCGACGACGCGGTTTACGCGCCCTATCTCGCACGACAGTCGGCCGAATTGGCCGCACGATTAAGAGATCGGACGACAGTCATTCCCGTCGAGTTCGATTATGCTGCGGTTGCGGGATTGTCAGCCGAGATGCGCGAGCGGCTCGGGCGGGCCGGTCCAGCAGACCTAGACCAGGCCGCCCGGGTGGAGGGCGTTACTCCGGCTGCACTGTCGGCACTTCATTTCGCACTTGCCAAGCAGGCGGCATGATCGAGCGGTTGGCGGCGCTGGCGGGTCGGGACGTTTCACGTGAAACATTTGAGCGCCTCCAGCGATACGCCGCCATGCTCGTCCGGGCAAATGAGCATCAAAACCTCATTTCCGCAGATAGCGTCGCGGCACTTTGGGGGCGCCATTTGTTGGACGGCGCGCAATTGCTCTCCTTGGCAAATCGATCGGGTCGCTGGGCCGACATCGGCAGCGGCGCAGGTTTGCCGGGCCTGGTCATCGCCATTCTCTCGGGAGAGCGGATGACCCTGATCGAGCCGCGCCGGCTACGTGCCGAATTCCTCAGGAGCGTAGTCCAGAACCTTGGCCTGATCGACGTGGATGTCACGGCCGCCAAGGCCAGTAAGGCGACAGGTTCGTTTGACCTGATCACCGCCCGGGCAGTGGGCAAGATCGACCAATTATTCACCATGACTCACCATTTATCCAGCCCCGGTACGCGCTGGATTCTGCCCAAGGGCGAATCGGCGAAATCGGAACTGGATGACGCGCGTCGAAACTGGCAGGGTAGCTTCCAGCTGGTGCCAAGCCAGACCCATCCCGCTGCGGCAATCGTGGTTGCCGACGGGGTCAGGCCGAAGAGGTGAGCATGATTCGCGTCGCGATTGCCAACCAGAAGGGGGGAGTGGGCAAGACCACGACTGCAATCAACCTCGCCACCGCACTGGCCGCGATCGGCTGGAAAGTGCTGCTGGCCGACCTCGATCCTCAGGGCAACGCTTCAACGGGCCTCGGTGTGGGTCAAGCCGCGCGCGAGCGGTCGAGCTACGACGTGCTGCTCGGACAGGCGAGCATTTCAGAGGCGGCGATGCCGACAAAGGTACCGCGGCTCGACTTGCTGCCGGCCACGGTCGATCTGTCTGGCGCCGAGGTTGAGCTGGTGGCGATGCCCGACCGGACGCACCGGCTTGCCCAGGCATTCGATGAGACACCACATGGGCGATGGGACATTTGCCTCCTCGATTGCCCGCCATCGCTGGGCTTGCTGACGGTCAATGCGCTGGTTGCATCGAGGCAGCTACTGGTCCCGCTCCAATGCGAGTTCTTCGCGCTTGAGGGGTTGAGTCAGTTGCTGCAAACGGTCGAGCGAATCCGGGTCGCGTTCAACCCCGAATTGTCTATCCTCGGGGTCGCGCTGACCATGTTCGACCGGCGCAACAATCTGTCGCAGCAGGTTGCCGAGGATGTCCGCGCCTGCCTTGGCCGTGCGGTGTTCGACACGGTGGTGCCACGCAACGTTCGCTTGTCGGAAGCGCCGAGCCATGGGCTTCCGGCGCTAATTTACGACCTCAAATGTCCCGGATCCGCAGCGTACATCAGCCTGGCTCGGGAAATTATGACCAGGCTGCCGCGACTGGCGGCGGAGGCGGCATGAAGAAGGCGGGGCTGGGCCGGGGGCTAAGCGCACTGATCGACGAATCGGTGCGGCCGGGCCGGACAATCAACGAACCGCGCGACCGCGGCGTGCTTGAAGTCGAGGTCGGGCGTATTCGCCCTAACCCTTTGCAACCGCGCAAAAGCTTCGACGAAGCTTCGCTGCGCGAATTGGCCGCGTCGATTACCGAGCGTGGAGTGCTGCAACCGATCTTGCTGCGCGAAGTCGATGACGGTTTCGAAATCGTCGCGGGGGAGCGCCGTTGGCGCGCCGCGCAACAGGCGAGCCTGCACCACATCCCGGCCATCGTGCGCGATTTCGACGAAGGCACCATCGCCGAGGTTGCCCTGATCGAAAATATTCAGCGCGAGAATCTAAACGCGATCGAAGAAGCCGATGGCTATCGGCAATTGATTGGCCGGCACGGCCACACGCAAGACGCGGTAGGCAAACTAGTCGGAAAATCGCGCAGCCATGTTGCCAATCTTCTGAGATTGCTCGATTTACCCGAGAGCGTGAAGCAATTGCTGATGCGAGGCGATATCAGCATGGGCCACGCCCGGGCGGTCCTTTCGGCCGATAAACCCGAAGAATTGGCCGCCGAGATCGTCGCCAAGGGGCTGTCGGTTCGGCAAGCGGAAGCGCTCGCCAGGCAAGTGCGGCCAGGTGCGGGGGCGGACATCGCCCGCGCCGCCGCGCGCACCGAGCGACGCCCAGTCGATGCCGATCTAGCGGCCTTGGAGCGTCAGCTTGGCGACCTGCTCGGTCTTCGCGTCAAGGTCGCGCACGGCAAAAGCGGGGGCACGGTGGCGCTTCACTACAGTAGTCTCGATCAACTCGACATGATCTGCCAGCGGCTGAGCGGAGAGCCCATTTAGGGTCGCGTCGGGCACGAGTCTAAATGGGCTCGCCGATGGTAGCCTCTAACGCCGGGCGGCCCTGGCCAGCGTCACAAACGTTTCGCCCAACGCCGCCTCATTCGATACCGGATTGAGCAAAATCTGCCGTTCGAGCACCGCCACCCGGCTGGCGGCTTCGCCCAACCGATTCGCCGACCAGTTAGAAAGCAACCGCTGAATCAACGATTTATCTTTCCAGAACAAAGCTTTGCCCAACGACGCCATGACGCCGTCGGCCCGTTCCCCGCGCTCAACTTGGGCGCGCAGCGGCGCCAGCATCAGTAGCCGGCGCTGCAGCGCGCGGAGCACCGGGATCGCCTCCGAGCCGCCATGCGGCAGGCGCGACAGCTCGTCGAGCAACTCATCCATCCTCCCAGCCAGCGCAAGGTCGCCCAACCGCATCAGATCGCCCTCGGCTGCGTCAGCGCCGAGCAGATCGACCGTGTCATGGCCCAATTCCTTGGGGTGCGCCGGGTCGGCGCCTAGGAACAGGGCAAACTTGGTCAGCTCCTGCGCGGCAATCGCCTGGTTGCTGTTGGCGGCGGCGGCGAGGCGTTGGGCGAGGTCGGGCGTGACGATGAGCCCGACCACGCTGGCGAGATCGATCACCACGCGCTCCATGTCGCGTCCCTCGGGGACATACGAGCAATGCGCCAGCGCCGCGGCATGCGATTCGGCTAGCTTGAGCAGCGTTGAGGTCTTGCGCAGCGGTCCGGCAAGGGCAATCACCGCGCTCTCGCTGGCTGGCGCTTCGAGCAGGGCGGTAACTCCATCGGCAATTTCGTCGCCCGCCGGCTCGATCCACAAAGCCCGCGTGCCGCCGAACAGGGCCATCGCCCCGGCCTCGTCAGCCAGAGCGGCAGGGTCGGATTTAACCGCTTGCCCAAGCACGATGAATTTTTCGGCATCGCCAAGCCCCTTGAGCAGGTGCAGGGCGAGCGCACGCGAGCCGGCTTCGTCGGGGCCATAAAACAGATAGAAGCGGATGGCCGGATCGGGCCGGTCAAGCGCGCGCGGAAAGCTGCCCTTGGCGGCCTTCATGACCCGGCGGGGCGGCGGCGGACGAATAGGCCTAGCCGCGCGACCATCTGATCGGCGACCACCGTTGACAGCCGCTCAAGCGCGCTCTGCTCGGCCGCGACGGTGGCATATTCGCTGCTGACCACGTCGATGCCGGCGTCAGAGCCGGCGGTGGCATCGAGCACGACCTGGCCGTTCGACAAGTCGACCAGTCGATAACGAGCGCGCAGCGTGCGTCGCTCCCGCGTGGCCGCGCTGTCACCGCGAATGCCGAACCCGGTCAAATCATCGTCGAGCTCAACCTCAAGCCGAAACGCCGGGGATCCAACCTCCCCGCCAAGCCGGTCGACCAGCGCATTGCGGATCAGCCAGCCGGCGCGCTCGGGGATCGGCGCGACCTGAATCGTCGACAGCCCGGTCGCCACCGCGCCCGACGACCCGCCCGAATAGAGCGGCTGCAATCCGCATGCCGACAGCATCATCAGGCCGAGCAGGAGGATGGGCGCGCGCTTCATGCGACGATATTGACCAGTCGGTCGGGAACCACAATCACCTTGCGCGGCGGATGGCCGCCGAGCTGCGCCTGCACCTTGGGCAGGGCCAGCGCGCGCGCCTCAAGATCCTTGCCGGGAAGGCCGCGCGGGGCGGTCAACGTCTCCCGCAGCTTGCCGTTGACCTGCACCGCGATGGTTACTTCGTCGTCGATCAGCAGCGCCGGGTCGTAGCTCGGCCAGGCGGCGTCGGCGATCATGTCGGCCTCCCCCCGCGCCGCCCAGGCTTCCTCGGCAAGGTGCGGCGCGCCCGGCGCGACGAGCAGCAGCAAGGCGCGGACCGCCTCGTCGCGCGTCGCCGATGGAGCTGCCTTCTCGATGGCGCTGGTCAACTCGTACAGTGCGGCGACCGACTTGTTGAATTGCAGCCCGTCGATCGCCTCGCCGACCGCGACGATGGCGCGGTGCAGCTTGCGCTTGAGCGGCATGTCCTCGCCGTCATTCCCGGCAGGCACCATCGCCAACCGCCACACCCGCTGGACGAAGCGCGATGCACCTTCGATCCCGCTTTCCGACCATTCGAGGTCGCGCTCTGGGGGGCTGTCGGATAACATGAACCAGCGCACCGCGTCGGCGCCGTAGCGGTCGAGGATGGGTTCCGGATCGACCGTATTCTTTTTCGACTTAGACATTTTCTCAACTCGACCGCGAATCACCGCCGCACCGCTCACGCGCTCGGTCAACGCGCCGCCCTCACCAACCTCGATGTCGGCCGGGTTGATCCAGCGGCCGTCGGGGCTGAGATAGGTTTCGTGGGTCACCATCCCCTGGGTGAACAACCCCTGGAACGGCTCCTTGACTGACAGCCGGCCAATCCGTTCGAGCGCGCGTGTCCAGAAGCGGGCATAGAGCAGGTGGAGGATGGCATGCTCGACGCCGCCGATATATTGGCCGACCGGCAGCCATTGCTCGGCCTCGACGCGATCGAATGGCGCATTGTCCGGCTGGCTGGCAAAGCGGATGAAATACCAGCTTGAATCGACAAAGGTGTCGAGCGTGTCGGTCTCGCGTCGGCCCGGCCCGCCGCACTTCGGGCAGTCGACCTTGCCCCAAGTCGGGTGGCGATCGAGCGGGTTGCCGGGCAAGTCGAACGCCACGTCTTCGGGCAGGACGACCGGCAATTGGCTGCGCGGAACCTCGACCGGTCCACACGCGTCGCAATGGATAATTGGGATCGGCGTGCCCCAATAGCGTTGCCGCGACACGCCCCAATCCCGCAGGCGGTATTGGGTCTTGCCTCGTCCCCAGCCGGCGGTCTCGGCGCGCTTGATGACCTCGGCGCTCGCCTCGGCGCTGGTCAGTCCGTCGAGGAATTGCGAATTGACTGCGATCCCGGGCCCGGTTTCGGCTTCGATCACCGGTGCGCTGGCGCTCTCGGCCTCGCCCGCCACAACACGGCGGATCGGCAGGCGATATTTGGTCGCGAACTCATAGTCGCGCGCATCGTGCGCCGGGACTCCGAACAGCGCGCCGGCGCCATAGTCCATCAGCACGAAATTCGCGATCCACACCGGAAGGCGCGAGCTGGGGTCGAGCGGGTGAACCACCTCGAGGCCGGTATCGAACCCCAGCTTTTCGGCGGTCTCGATCTCGGCCGCGGTCGTCCCGCCCTGGCGCGCCGTGGCGATAAATTCGGCGGCCTCGTCATTGTCGGCCGCAAGCGCCTCAGCGATCGGGTGGTCCGGCGCGATTGCGACGAAGCTGGCTCCGAAGATCGTATCCGGCCGCGTGGTGAATACGTCGACGTCGCTGGTTCCGCCCGGCGGAGTGCCGACGAGGCGAAAACAGAATTGTAGACCGCGGCTTTTGCCGATCCAGTTCTCCTGCATCAGCCGGACCTTGTCTGGCCATTGGTCGAGGCTATCGAGCCCTTCGAGCAATTCCTCGGCGAAGTCGGTAATCCTCAGAAACCATTGCGACAGCTTGCGCCGCTCGACCGGTGCGCCTGACCGCCAGCCCTTGCCGTCGATCACCTGCTCATTGGCCAACACGGTCATGTCGACCGGGTCCCAGTTGACCTCGCTCGCCTTGCGGAACACCAGGCCGGCATCCATCAGGTCGAGGAACAGCGCCTGCTCATGGCCGTAGTAATCGGGCTCACAGGTGGCGAGTTCGCGGCTCCAGTCGAGCGCGAAGCCGATTCGCTTCAACTGCCCGCGCATCGCCGCAATATTCTCGCGCGTCCAGGTGCCTGGATGGACCTTCTGCTCCATCGCCGCATTCTCGGCCGGCATGCCGAACGCGTCCCAACCCATTGGATGGAGCACTTCATGCCCCTGCATCCGGCGGAAGCGGGCGAGCACGTCGCCCATGGTATAGTTGCGGACATGGCCCATGTGGATGCGCCCCGACGGATAGGGGAACATCTCGAGCACATAGGATTTGGGCTTGGCGCTCTGGCTATCGGCGATAAAGCTTCCGGCTTCCTCCCAGCGCTGCTGCCAGCGCCGGTCGGCAACCGCCGGGTCGAAGCGGTCGGTCATGGCGAGCCGATCTTAGCCGCCGACGGTGGTGCGGCGAAGGTCGCGAGCGCGAGTCAGGATGATGTCTTCGAGCTTCTGCACGGTCGCCGCCGCGACCGGGGCGTCGACCCACGCGCCATTCTGGTTGACCTGACGGCTGGCGGCGACGCGCAAGGCATCGGCGCGCAGATCCTGGTCGATGATCGAGACCGTCAGCTTGACCCGTTCGCCGGGGGTCGCGGGGCGTGCGTACCAGTCGGTGACAATGACGCCTCCGTTCGAATCCGCGGTGATCAGCGGAGCAAACGACAGCGTGTCGACCGCGGCGCGCCACAAATAGCTGTTGACCCCGATCGAGGTCATCCGCGACGGGGCGAGCTGGGTCGGCAGGTCGCGATTCCTGGCGCACCCGCCAAGGGCGACGCCGGCGGCGATCAAAACGGCAATGGTCGAGGTCAGGCGGGGCATAATGTCTCTCATGCGAAAAGGGGCGTCGTCTTAGGGCGTTATAGATGCTCACCCGGTGGCGGCAAGCGACAGAATGTGCCGCGGGGGGACGGAATTTGTGGACTCTCGGTAACAGCAAGCGGCTGAATCGACTCCAGTCATGGAACTGTCAGCTTCGCGAAGCTATATCCCATGTGAACGGGAGGAATGTAGGCGCGTGCTCAACGGGGCGTTCAGGACTGGAGGCAAGACGGCGCTGATGCTTGCGGCCGCTTCGCTGGTGTTGTTTCCGGCGATTGGGCTGGCTGCCGGCGCGAAGAATCGCCCGCCCGCCATCTCGTTGAGTTTCGACCGGATTTCGACCTTTACCCCGGCTTCGGCCGACCCGCGCCTGGCCGCCTTGTTCGCCGGCCGCGAGCTTTCGACGACCGATCTCAAATTCACCCCGGCGGCCGCCAAGGGCCGCCCCTCGCAGCTACGACTCGCCATTCGCGCGCGCGGCGCGCCGACTCCGGCGCGGCCGGTCGAAGTGGCGGTCGCTTCGCCGGCCAGCGGCCTGGCTCCGGCGCAATATGACCTCGGCGTCGGCGTTGGCTGGAAACGCTTCGCCATCGCCGGCGATGTATCGCGGTCGAAAAGCCCCGACCCCGTGCTCGGAACGCGCGACGCGGCGATCGTCGGCGTCAGCTACAATCTGAAGAAATTCACCGGCCGAGTCGCCGTCGCTGGCGAGCGCAACGAGAGTCGCGTCGCCTCGCTGACCCGGCCCGACAGCGTGGCGGTCGATGTCGGCGGCTCCTACAACATCAGCCGGAACATCGCGCTGACCGGCGGTGTGCGCTACAAGGTCGAACGCGACCAGATCCCGGCGCTGGCCGACGATCGCCGCGACAGTAAGTCGGTCTACGTCGGCACCGCCTTCAGATTCTAATTTCGCAAACGGCCCGGGCAACTTTCACGATCCGCGGCGCTGGCAGGGCGGGACGCGCTTACCTATAGCACCCGCCATGAGCGACGCAGCAACCCGCCTCGATACTGTTCGCGCCGAGATCGTCCGCGCCGCCCGCGCCGCGCGACGCGATCCCGCGGACGTGACGCTGATCGCGGTGTCGAAGCGGCGCAGCGGTGATGAGATCGAGGCACTGATCGACGCCGGAATGCGCGACTTCGGCGAGAATCGCGTCGCCGAAGCCAGCGAGAAATGGCCGGCGCTTCTCGCTTCTCGCCCGGACCTGCGCCTGCACATGATCGGGCAACTTCAATCCAACAAAGCGGGCGAGGCGGTGGCGCTGTTCGATACGATCCATTCGCTCGATCGGGCGTCCCTGCTGGCCGCGCTAGTTGCCGCTGGCGAGAAGGCGGGGCGATTTCCCTCGGTTTATGTTCAGGTCAACGTCGGTGAGGAGGAGCAAAAGGGCGGGGCGTCGATGGCGGACCTTCCGGCGCTGATCGGGGCGGTCCGTGCCAGCCCGCTTCCGCTGGCGGGCCTGATGGCGATGCCCCCCCAGGGAGTCGAAGCCGGCCCTTATTTCGCGTTGCTTGCCAAGCTGGCGGGACGTCATGGCGTCGCCGGCCTCAGCATGGGCATGTCGAGCGATTATCCCGCTGCGGTCATGCTTGGCGCGACGGCGGTGCGTATCGGCAGCGCGCTGTTCGACTAATCGAGGTGGCCGCTCTTGCGGCGCTTGGTGGCGAGATAGTCGGCATTGTGCGGGTTAGCCGGCATGTGGTGCGCGACGCGCCCAACGACGGCAATTCCCTCGCGCTCCAGCCCTTCGACCTTGGCCGGATTGTTGGTTAGCAGCCGGACTTGGTCGATGCCCAGCGCGCGCAGCATGGCCGCGGCCGCGCCATAGTCGCGCTCGTCGTCCGCAAAGCCCAGGCGGCGGTTGGCATCGACCGTGTCGAGCCCTCGATCCTGCAGCGCATAGGCGCGCAGCTTGTTGGGCAGGCCTATTCCCCGGCCCTCTTGGCGAAGATAGAGCAGCAGCCCACCGCCCTCGGCGGCGAGCAGGCGAAGCGCCTCCTGCAGTTGCGGGCCGCAGTCGCATTTGAGGCTGCCGAACACGTCGCCGGTCAGGCATTCGCTATGCAGGCGAATCAGCGGCGGCTGGCCACCGAAGGCGCCGATCAGCAGCGCGACATGATCCTCGCCGCTGGCCGCGTCGCGGAAGGATATCATCTGGCTGAGCGGCAGGTCGCGGATCGGGATCGCCGCGCGCGCGACGATAATGGCCCGCGGCTTCCGATCGAGCGCGGCGGGATCGAGTGTCGCCGTTGGCTCGACCTGACCATCGAGCAGCCACAGCGCCGGGAGCAATCCGGCAAGACGGGCAAGGGTCAACGCTACGCTTGCCTCGGAGGGGAGGGCCAGCGCGCCCAACGGCCCGATCGGCCCGCGGTCCAGGTCACGGCCTGGATCCGCAAGCGCCATGGCTTCGTCCTGCCCCAGCCAGTCGGGCCGAGCGATGTGCGCCGGCTCATCTTCGTCGGCGGCGTTGCGCAAGTTGCCGAGGCCGAGTGCGGCCGCGCGGCTCCCGCTGAGCAGCAGCGTCGCGCAGTGGTCGGGGTCCGCCAATGCGAGCATCGCCGATGTTGCGGTTTCGAGGGCGAGGAGATCGAGGCCGCCGAGCCGCACCGGCCGCCCGGCGCGGAGCGCGGCAATGGCGCGGGCGAGAGGCTCGGCTTCGCTCACACCTCGAGCTCGAGGATCAGCGGAACATGGTCCGACGGCCGTTCCCAACCGCGGCACGGCTCGAGCACTCGGTGGCTGGTGACCTGCGCCGCGAGCGCCGGACTGGCCCACATATGGTCAAGGCGCCGACCGCGGTCGCTCGCCGCCCAATCGATCGCGCGGTAGCTCCACCAGGTGAAGTTGCGATCCGGCGCGGGGATCAGGCGGCGGCCGAGATCGACCCAGTCATGGGCCTGGCGCAGCCGCTCGAGCGTCTCGACCTCGATCGGCGTGTGGCTAACCACGTCGAGCAGCGCCTTGTGGCTCCATACGTCGCATTCGAGCGGCGCGATGTTGAAGTCGCCGACGATCAAAGTCGGCTCAGCCAACTTTTCCGACCATCGCGTCATCCGCTCGATGAAGTCGAGCTTCTGGCCGAACTTGGGGTTGACGGTCCGGTCGGGCACGTCGCCGCCGGCCGGAACATAGACATTTTCCAGCCGGATGCCGCAATCGAGCTGCGCGCCGACATGGCGTGCCTCGCCATTGTCCTGCCAATCGTGACGGCCGCTGTCGTGGAGCGGCAATCGCGACAGAATGGCAACGCCGTGGTGCATCTTCTGACCATTCAACTCATGATGCACATAGCCGCGCGAATGGAACATGCCGGCGGGGAAGACGACATCCAGCGCCTTGGTCTCTTGGAGGCAAAGGATGTCCGGCTGCTCCTCGTCGAGCAGCCGCTCGACAATGCCGGCCCGGGCGCGAACCGAATTAATGTTCCAGCTGGCGATCTTGAGATTGGTCACGCTCAGTTCTGTAGCGCGCTATGCGGCTGTGTGAAGGAGGGCCTTTCCGTATCTGTCCGCCCCGGGACAGATACGGAA
>NZ_JACDDV010000024.1:0-14763 GCF_013816785.1 Sphingomonas sp.
GGAACACGCCAAGGCCTACCGCGGCGAGGGTCGAACCCACGACCGCCACGGGCGTCTTTCGCGACATCGCGGCGACTTGCGGGCGCTTGACGATAAGCAGATCGCTCATGGCTTGCCCCCGGTTCCGTAGGTGATTGTCGCCAGCCGCTTGCCGGTCCTCAAGGTAAAGCGCCCGCTAGTCTGCTGGACGACCATCACCCGCCCTCGCATCGAGGAGTTGACCAGCGATTCAGTCTTGCCTGGTCCGTTCGCGAAAATTGCCGGAATCGGGCTATTGTCGGCGAATTCGAAATAGGTCATCAGCCCGTCGTCCCACACCCGCGCGGGCAGCAGCTCTTTGGCCCCGTCCATGCCATAAGCGAAGTTCAGGCTTGGCGGCGGCGGTGGCGGCGGTTCCTCGATCGCCTCGACAATCTCGCGCGGGTAGTCGAACCGCACCACCCAGGGCGTGTTGCGCAGGCGCGGTGTCGTCTCCAGCGAAAAGGCGTAGCGCCGTTTGTCCGTGACCACCGTCATGTTGGTCGCCGCCTTCTTGGCCAAAGGCTTCAGGAACAGATTGCGCGCCTTTTTGTTGGGCGTCACTTGCCACGCCAGCGCGTCGCCAATCGAGACATTCTCGATGCGCTCGTCGGGCCCGAATTCAAGCATGATCTGCCAACCGAGCGCGCCCTGCAGGCGCACCACCTCGTCCGGTTCGAACATGATAGACTGGATATGCGGATCGGCCCCGCTCGGGTCGGGCAATCGGGCCGCCGTCAACAGGAACAGGGCAAGGATCACCGCCCGCCTCATGAGCCGAACCCTTCCGCGTCGCGGCGGTAACGGGTGACCTGGAAGCCGAGCGGATTGTCGAACCGGTCGGACTGCTGCAGCGGCCGGCCATTGAAGCCGAAGCTGATCGCCGAAACGAAGTTCCCATCCTGGCCGGCCGGGGCACCGGCCGCGCGACGGGTGACGGTGTAGCGGACCAGCCCAGCGCCGTCGCCGATCAGCGAAACGCTGCGTATGCGGACCGAGACGGTGTCGCCGCGCGACAGCGTGTTCAGCGGGCTTTGCGGGTTGGTCGCCGCCATTTCGGCGACATAGGCAGCCGCGGCGGGGCGCGACGACATTAGCTGCACACGTCGATATTGCTGGGGAAGGTCTGTCGAATCAAATGTTTCGCGCGCCACGACGTAACCCGCCAGCTGAGCCTGGATTACCGCTTCGTTCTGGGTCAGCCGGCCGTCGCTTAGCGTCATCGCCGGCTCGACCGCGCCGGTCTGACGGTCGACCGTCAGGACATAGGGCTGCACCGTTTTGAGCGGCACCAGCAGCAGCAGGGTCAAGGCCAGCAACAAGGCCATCGCCGCCGCGCCAGCCGCGACCCGCCATGCGATACGCGTCTCGCGAGCCGAAGACGTGGCCTGGCCATCGGACCAGCTTCGCGCCGCCGCATAATAATCTTCGCGCGAATTTTGACGATCGCTCATTGATCTCTCCGGGATGCGGCGCGCGACCGTCGCGGGGCACTGCGCATGCGCGTTGTGGCTCGTAAGGACGGAAGCGGCGGCGTAGCGCTTGATGACGGGGCCGCGGTGCCGCCGCTATCGCGAGCTGTCCCGCTCGCACGTCCGCCGGCGATCGTCCGCAATTGAGACGTGCTCCTTGGCGCGTCGCGGCGCGCAATCTGCTCAAGCGCCTGGACGATCCGCAGCGCCGGTTGTGCGGCGGCGACTTCGCGTTGCCGGTCGGTGCTAATCCGCTCGGCCGACGCCTCTCGCTCGGCTGGGTCCGCGGAGCGGCGCTGAGCCAGGCGGATGCCGTTGCCCATGCGCGCTGCGGCTTTCAGCGCAAAGGCGATCGCAAACACGAACACCACTGCGACCAACCCGATCGGCATCACCGAGCTATTCTCAAACACGCCCGAGGCCTGCTCGGCGAGCAATCGCTCGATCATCGGCGTCAGGACGGCGAACTCGACCGCGGCGACCAGCAACACGAACAGAGGCGCCAGTGCCGCGCCGACGATCGCGCCGATCCAGCCTTGCGCCATGCCGCGCGTCCCGTTGAACAGTAGGAAACCGGCCATCGCTGGCGCGATCGCCAACAGAATCGCCTGCACCACGCGCGCCGCAACCAGCAAACCGACAGTCGACAGCGTCAGCACGATTGCCGACAGGTTGAGCACCGCCGCCGCCGCCGCCGGTCCGCCGACCAGGGGCGAGGCAATCCCGGCTCGCGTGCGATAGCCCACTGCGGCATTGGCGAGCGCGTCAAGCGTCCTTTGCAAGCTGTCGAGCGGCGGGGGTGAGCCGATTCCAGTCAGCATTTCCCCGGCGACCTGGGTCGGCGCTTGGGCCACGCCCTGATAGGCCAATGCCTGCCAGCTTTCCCATGAAGTGGCGATCAGCAACACCACCCCGATCTTGACGGTCAGGTCGAGCGCGTCGCGCAACGCGATTCCGCGCCCCAGCAGCAGACGGTAGCCGAAGAAGGCGACGGCGATGACCATCAGCCCGGTCAGCGCGGTCGATACCGTCCCGCCGGGCTGCGACAGCGCCGCATAGCCGCGCTCGACCATGCCGAACGCCTGGCAATCGGTGTCGGCCAGCAGCCGCGCCGCGAAGCGGTCGCTCGCCGCCGCGGTGCAGAAAGTCGGCATTATGCGACCTCCAGCAGGCGCGGCAGCCAGGCGTCGGGCGCATCGCCGACCTCATCGCGAATGCCGTCGAGCAGCCGCACCGTCCGCTCGCGTCCCGACAAGACGGTCAGCAATTCGGGTTCGGAGGCCAAATTGAGACGAACGACCACGCTGTCGGCACCATGTTTGACCAGAAACGCGCGCGCGGTTTCCGGGATCGATCGGACCAGCTCGAATTCGTGGGGAGTCAGCCCGAAGCCGTCGACATAGTCGCTGGCTTGCGCCGCCGAATTGGCCATGAAAATCTGCGTGCCGGCCTGCTCGACGATCGCAGAGGCGATCTTGCTTTCGAGCGCATCGGACGCCGATTGCGTGGCGAAGCCGACAATCCCGCCGCGCTTCCTGATCGTTTTTTCCCAATCGCGAATCCGCGCCACGAACACCTCGTCGTCGAGCGCTTTCCATCCTTCATCGACGACGATGATCGTCGGCTTGCCGTCGAGCCGTTCCTCAACCCGGTGGAACAAATAGAGCATCGCGGGCGAGCGAAGCGCCGGCTGGTCGAGGATCGCGGTCATGTCGAAACCGATGGTGTCGGCGTCGAGTTCCAGCCCGTCGGCCTCATTGTCGAACAGCCAGGCATGTTCGCCCGCGGAATGCCAAGGCGCCAGCCGCGCCGCGATATCGTTGCCCGATGCGCGGTCCCGCCCGCGAAACAGCTCGGCCAGATAGCGCAGGCGGCGGTGTTCGGTCGGGCCGGCGTAGGAGGCATCGATCGCGTCGGCGATCCAGCCTTCTTCCTCCACGCTCGGTGGCTCACGGTCTCCGGTCACCAGCTTGGCTACCCAGTCGCTCAAAAAACGGCGATTGCCGGGCGTATCGGGCAGCGCCAGCGGGTTGAGCCGGGTCGGGTTGCCGGGACGCAGTGTGTCGTAAACTCCGCCGATCGCGCGCAGGAAAATCTCCGCGCCGCGATCCTTGTCGAAGAAGATGATCCGGGGGCTGTAGCGGCGCGCCTGGGCAAGCAGGAAGCCGATCACCACCGTCTTGCCCGACCCCGACGGCCCGATTATGGTGAAATTGCCCAGGTCACCGCGATGGAAGTTAAAGAAATAAGGGCCTGCGGAGGTGGTTTCGAACAGCGTCACGGCATCGCCCCAATAATTGCCGCTGGGCTTGCCTACTGGGAAATTATGCGCAGACGCGAAGCCCGCGAAATTGGCCGAGGACACCAGCGCGCGCCGGGCGATATAGCCGAAGTTGCCGGGGAATTGGGCCCAGAAGGCCGCCTCGAGCCCCAGCTCCTCGCGCACCGCGACGAAGCCCGCGTCGGACAGGCTCGCCTGGACTTCGCCGATGCTCGCATCCAGCTCGGCGAGGCTGGCCGCCTTGATCAGGACGGTCAGATGATGTTCGCCGAATAGTGCTCGGCCGGCAGCGACCTCGTCCTTGGCCAGCGTCAGCTCGGACCGCAGCGACACCGCCGCATCTTCGGCCGAGCGCATCCGCCTCAGCGCCAGGTCCATCCGCTCCAGCGCCGGGCCGCGATCGACTACCGCGAAGCTTTGCGTGACGACCATCTCGAACGGCAGGCGATAAAGATCGTCGAGCATCCCGGCATCGGTTTCGGCCGGATAGTCCTTGACCGACAGAATCGCCGCGAACTCCGCGTCGCCCCCGTCGACCGGGCCGAGCTCGATCGCGTCAGCCCCGAAGCTGAGGCGCCGCCGGGCGATTGCCTGCGCGATTTCGCCCTGCGGCAGAAGCATCGGCGACGACGTGCCGTTGACCAGCGTGGCCAGGAATTCGACCGGCTCCGACGCCAGCCCCCTCGGCATGTCGTAGCTGGCGAGTAGGGTCGGCCCATAGGGCTCGAGCGCCGCCATCAGCGCCTCGCGCGCGCGGTTCAATTCGCGCAGGTCGGCGCTATTGTCGGTCTGGGCCTGCCGCTCCCCGGTGAACAGGCCGAGCAGCTTGTCGGCTGCCCGGGCGCGCCCCGCCAACGGCCGCACGACGATCGTCAAATAAAGGTCGTTGACGTACAGCCGCCGCTTCGACAGCCGATCGCGCCAGGCGGTGTCGAGCGCCTGGCTGAACGGATCGCCGAATTTGCCGTCGAGGTCGGGCGCGACCGCGCGCCGAACGACATGATGGACCAGCGCGAACCGCGCCGACGCAACCGCCTGCAACATCGCGTCGCGCGCCGCTTTGCGCGCCTCAAGCTGGACGGCGTCGATCGTCTCGAACGGCAGGCCTTCGAGGCGGATGACCTGCATCGCCAGCCCATCCTTGGTCAAGACCGTGTGGTCATCGACCTGCGCCAGATACGGCAGATGATCGCCAACCGATTTCTCGCGCGCGGCCGCCTTGTCGCGGGCGCTGATGTCACGGGCGATAAACATTCGCGCCCCACAAATTGCGGTTGGGCACGCGCGGTACGCGCCGCAACTTGGTTAGCCACAATGCCATGATGTTCGGATCGCGCAAATGCGCCGCATATCCCAAGGCGTGGATCAGCAAGGCCGGCAGTAGCGCGTATAGGCTTTTGAAGATCAGAAATAGTTCGGCCGCGACGATCCCGTTGAGGACGAAGAAGGGATAGGTGACCCCAGCCACCATCTGCGGCCGAGCCAGCGCCCGAAACAGCCGATCGCCTGCCATCCTCAGCCTCCTGCCACCGAGCGGATGCCGCCGACGATTGATGCTGCGCCAAACAGGATGAACAGGCCGAGAACGACCGTCGCGCCATATTTCCAGTTGATCCGTCCGGTCAGCATCAGAAAGCCTACCGCAGCGACCGCGATCACCGCGACCGCGGTGGCGACGTTGCCGAGTAGCGTTCCCTGCAGCCAGTTGACCGCCCCAACGATCGGCCCCGACCCAGCCGGATCGGCGGCGGCATATTGAGCACTCGCGGGAGACGCAAGCGCGACGAGGGCAAGCGCCCAGCCACGGCGTTTGATCATTTGGTCACCTCGACGATCACGGAGTTGATGGGACGGGCCAAGACCAATGGGCGCCAGCGGCCCATGATGGTGGCGACGTAATTCTGGGTCTCGCGATAAGGCGGGATGCCGCCAAATCTCAACACCGCGCCAGGGCCGGCATTGTAAGCGGCCAGGGCCAGCGGCACCGTCCCGAAGCGGTCGATTTGTCGACGAAGATACAAAGCGCCTCCCCTGATATTATCAGCCATAACGCCCGGATCGACACCAAGCTCCGCCGCGGTCGACGGCATTAATTGCATGACGCCCAGCGCACCCTTGCTGCTGACTGCGCTCATTCTTCCGCGCGACTCCTGCCATGCCACTGCTCTTAGTAACGCCGGATCGATCTGATGGACGCGCGCCGCCTGTTCTATCAAAACGGCGGGATCGCCTCCGGCGACCAGGGCCCCCCGGTGCGGACGCAGCGAAACCGCCTCGGTTTCGGTGAATAATGTCGGACCGTCAAAGGTTTGCGCTTGCCCGGACGAATCGATTTCGATCACTTGGGCGTGCCCCGCGGCAGGCGCCAGCGAAGCCATAAAAGCGGTGACTGGCAACAGTTTGCGCATCATTCCATATGGTCCAGTTTGTAACCAGGGGTTGGCATCAGGGACACGAACATCGATAATGATGCAATGGCAATCATCCAACTCGCGACGACTTTGATAACTATATCGAATTTTCGCCGAATAAGCCATTTGACGGGAAAAGCGAGCAGTGCGGGAACGAGTCCGAGCGCGAGTCCGGCGCGATCACTGTACAAGGCTGCATAAGCGCCCATCCAGAATCCGGCGTTGAGGCACAATGGCAAGATCGCGGCCGACCAGCGCGCGATGGGCAGATACACGACCAAGGCGGTGGCGATCATGCTCGCCCACAAGCCCAAGAATATTATTGTCGACGACAGTGCGCCGGACATAAGAAACAAAAGCGGCGTGATCGCGGCAAAGGCGAGCAAGCCAAGACTTGTCATGCGAATCGGCGCGAAAGACAGCATCAGGGCGAGCGTCGCGCTGAGCAGGAATAGCGGCACCAGCCCGCCATTCATGACATCACCGCCGAAATCAGGAACCACCCCCCGGCAAGCGCGATAGCGCCCCCGGCCGCGCGCAACGCGATCGTCCCCGCTGGACTACCGCGCAACAGGCCGAGTCCAATCCCAACGAGGTGCAGGAATCCGGTGCACAAAACGAATCCCGCGCTATAGCCGACCGGGTCCGCCGCCGAGGGCAGTTCGGCGCCATGCGCATAGCCGTGGAACAAAGCGAAAGTGCCGACGATCGCACACGCGACCGCGATCGGGGCGCGGACCGCAAACAGGATCATCAGGCCGAGCGTGACGACCGACACGGCAATCCCCAGCTCGACCGGGGGAAGCCCGACCCCGGCCATGCCGACCGCGCCGCCGACCGCCATCGCGGCGGGAAACAGCATCGGCAAGGCGTAGATCAAGGGACGGCCAAGAAACGCTCCCCACAGGCCGACCGAGACCATTGCCAGCAGATGGTCGGGTCCCTCGAGCGGATGGAGCACTCCCGCGACGAAGCCGCCCGCAAGGCCAGTCCCATCATGGGCCTCGGCGGGCGTTGCGATCAGCGCCGCAATCGCCACGACGCCAAGCACGGCTCGCGCGCAATGTTCCTCGACGCGACGCGCGGTCGGGACAGACTGTGCCTTGGCGTCAAGAGTTTGGACAGGCGCGCTAACATTGTTTAGCACGATGCCATCAAAGTTGCGTAGCGAGGCTTTATGAAATTGCGATTGTTGATCGTTTCGCTGGGGCTTGTTGCCGCCCCCGTCCTCGCGCATGACTTTTGGCTCCAACCATTGCGTTTCCAGGTAGCGCCCGATGCACCGCTCGGCGCTACTTTCCTGGTTGGCCACGGGACGTTTCGCGATCGCTGGAACAACAACGGCCGGATCGTCATGCTGAGCGATTTCTTCGCGGGTCGCAGGGTCGATCGGCGGGGCGATTTGCGCGGCGGCGGTCAGGTCGACTTCGTTACCCGCTTTGCCGACCCAGGGCTTCATGTCCTCGGCATGCAAAGCAATTACGCTTTCTCCGACTTGCCGGCGATTCGCTTCAACGATTATGCCAAGGTCGAAGGACTCGCCCTGGTGATCGCTGCGCGCGAACGCTCGCGGACTACGGGCACGCCGGGTCGCGAGCGCTACAGCCGCCGCGCCAAGGCCCTGATCCAGGTCGGCGCGCAAACTGCCGCCAACCAGCATTTTGCGACGCGTCCGATCGGGCTCAAGCTTGAAATCGTCCCCGAGCGAAATCCCTATGCGCTCGACGCCTCGCGGATGCTCCCGGTGCACGTCATTTACAATGGACGCCGACTCGCCAATGCGACCGTCAAGCTGACCAACCTCGCCGACGACGCCAAGCCTGTCGCAATAGCGATCACCGACCGCGCCGGTCGCGCGCGCTTCCGCATCCCGGTCAGTGGCAACTGGTTGCTCAACTCGGTCTGGAGCGAGCCCGTCGCCGGCGTTCCGCAAGTCGATTTTGATACCACTTTCTCCAGTTTGACGTTCGGCTTTCCAGGCGCACTCGCGCGCTAACTGACGATCGCGCAACTCCTTCGCACCAGCGCGCACTCACCAGTGAAATCGCCGATACGGCAATCGCTCGTCCATGTCAGTGAAGGTCGGATATGTCGTCGTCACGCGATCGGATTAATGGATCTCGACCGGCTCGGCGGTGTACGAAACGGGAGGAAGCTCGATCTCGGAGAGGTTGACAGGCTCAGAGTTCGGGTCAGCGCGAGACGCCTTGCCGAACCCCTTGCCGAATTGGTCACCCTTCGTCGCCGATGAGGCCGCGAAGGGATCGTTTTCAGGGGCATCGTTTCCGCTTTGACGATTGCACGCGGAAAGCGATGCCCCTGATAACAACATCAGTCCCACCAGCAGCGAATGTCTCGCCACTATACGCTTACGGCTGCGTCTGGGGACGCGGCGCGCCACGCAGCGCCGGATTGAGGTAGGGGAACCGATTCTGGAAGTCGCGCGCATTGGTTGGCGCACCATCGGTGTAGGCGGTTAGTCCGGTCGGTGCCTGTGCCGGAGTGCACAGCCCAAGCTGGGTCGGCTTGGTGTTGATCGGGAACGGATGGCACAAGCGGCCCATCGCGACCCGCAACGTTATGTCGACCACGTCATCTCCCGGACGGCGTCCGTTGGGGAAGCCGGCCAGATCGTCGGCCACCACGCCAAGTGCCCGCTGATCGGCAAGTGCCGTGGCAGTAACCAAGGTGTTGAGGCGAAGCATTTCCGACGCCGTCACCGTCGACATCTGGTTGAGCGAGGGAATCCCGGTCAAATACACCGCGACAAGGTCGTTGCGCGGGAAGTTGGTCGGCGCCAGCGTGCCACTGCCGCCGATGACCGCCCGCACCGGAGTCCGAAACAGCGCGTCTAGGATTTCCGGGAAGGTCGGATTGGTGACGTAGCTGGCCAGCGCCGCATCGGCGGTCGGTTTGACGGCGTTGAACAAATCCTTGTCAGGCAGGCCGATCACGAGCTCGTTGACCAAGGGATTGCCGAGGCGCGAAACCTGAACGAAGGCGCCACCCGTCGAATCCGGCTCGAGATAGGTCGGGGTTGAGCTGAGCACGCGGGTCTGCGGCAGGCTCGCCGAGCTCCACACGCCGATCACGCCATTGCCGTTGCCGGTAATGCAGGCGGTCGGCAGTTCGATCGCGATCGAGGTGACATTAGCCACGCCCTTCAACTCCTGGTTGGCGTCGCTCTGGGTGATTCCGCCCGGGAAGGGCGCACCGCTGCTGTAGACCGGGTCGGGAGCGCCCTGGATCGGAATGAAGTTCACCAGGTCGAAAATCGGGCCGAGATTGACCGCGAAACCTTCCGCCCTCTGGCCGGCAAACACGCGGCCCTGCGTCGCGCATCCCGGGATCGAGATGCCGGCGATGAACTGATCGGCATAGGCAGGGTAGTTCGGAATCGTCTTGTTGCCGGCATTGTCGAACGGCTTGGCAAAGCCGTTTCCGCCATAAGTGGCGTTGGTCACGTTGCCGATGCCCCCGGTGCGACGGTCACCCTGAATCTGCTTGACGGTGAAATATTCATATTCGCCGAGGTCGGGATCGGTGGCCGTGCTGATCTGGCCGAGTTGGCGCAGGGGGATCGGCTGCTGCTTGCCACCGGCATTGATGGTGATGCCCGTGCCGTTCTGCAGCGAGTTGGAAAACTGGAACTGGTAGGTCAGATCTTCCACCGCGTCGCCATTGCTATCGATCATGATCTCGTACACCGCGTCTGGATCCATGGTGTAATAATTGGGACCGCCGCCCGGGCTCTCGCCCGGCTGGAAGTTGGAGATGATCGTGGTGAAGGCGGCGCGGCCTGGCTCATAGCTGCGGAACGCATAAACGTCGGTATTGTCGACCTTGGGCATCTTCGTGATATTCGGGGCCTCACGGTGACTAGACCCAAAGGCCGGCGAAATCGCCATGGCCACCAATGCCAATCCCGTACCCAATTTCAGTGCAGCCGAACGAAGCATTACTATTCTCCTTTAATCTGCGCGATGGGCCGCACCGGTCGAATACCGAGGCTACAAATCGCTGCTTCGCTGCGACTCTCGACGCCGAAGACCGCCCCTTGATGGACCTCGTCGACCCGCAAGAAAATTCACATATGTTATTTTTGTGTTCGGCCGGCCAAATTAACCGGCTCGGCGACGGCATCAATCAAGATCAGCGCCAAGTGCAATATGCATCGGATGCGACTCTCCAAACAAGGCCCGGAGGAATCGATTTCCGCCCGACTGCTCGGCGGCCGCGATCGCGCGCTGTGTTGATGCCGGCATGTGGTGCGCGAGCGCCGCTCGTGCGCATCGTTGTTGATCCCGCCACGACAGAGACTCGAGAAGCTATCGAGAAGCTATAAGGTATAAAAACATTCCCAGCTTCGGGCGAGGGATCCAGCTCCGCGCTGCGCTTCTCAGCCCCGTTGCGTCACGAGCAACCGCAGCATTGCGCAAGATAGCCATATTTGTGGCCACTAGGCTCGGTCCGCGAAAAAACCTCTTCGGAGGGACCGTAAGGAGATCCTGGCGCTTATGCCGTTTCGAGGAATATCAAATGACTATCGCAAGAATCTGGACCGCATTCATTGATGAAGATCGAGCTACTGAATATGAACAGTCCACGATAGTGAATTCTTATCCAATGTTCAGCGCTCAGCGGGGTATGCTGGCGTTCTCATGATCCGCCGCGGGCGTGAGGTTCAGGTAATCACCTTTTGGGACAACCAGGAAGACATCGACAGCGTCGCTGAATCCCCAACGTATCAGGCGGTCCTACGTCGCCTCCTTGGCACTAACATCCTCGTCGGAGAGCAGACCGTCCGCACTTACTCGGCGCACCTATTTGATTTCAGCTTACTTGAGCGAAATATAGGAGACTGCGCATAGCGCCCTGAAATGTAAGGGAGCTGGAACGCTTCATATGCTAGCGGAAGATTGCTGCTGTCGTCACGCGTTGGCTTGACAAAACGTGGCGCGGTAGCGGCGAGGGTTAGAGCAGAATGGGAGACTGCCAATGCCAACCAAAGGCGGTGCATCACCCGAGTGGGTTCGCCTCCACGTCGGGCCTGGCGAACACTCGCCGGAGATCGTCCACGCCCATTACATCCGGCATAGCTTTGCACGTCACGCCCACGACACTTACGTCATCGGGCTTGTGGAGAAGGGCATTCAGGCATTCACCTGTAACCGGCAACTACACCACACGCCCGCCGGGCAAGTCTTCCTCATCAACCCCGGGGACGCACACACAGGTCAAACTGGCGCTGCTTCGGGATATATATATCGAACAATCTACCCCTCATCCGAACTCCTTCGCAGTGTAACCGAGGGCCTTTCTGCGAGGGTGCACGGACAACTGCCTTCTTTTCGGCTGCCGGTGGTCGGCGATCAGGAGCTCAGCAAGCGGCTCAGCCGCTTCCATAGAGCGACGGCATTGGGACAGCCGCTACTTCAACGAGAGACGCTGATGCTGGACGCGCTAACGCTTCTCGTCGGGCGGTATGGCGATGTCGCCGGACTCAGGTCCGCGAGCAGGTCCGCAGGTCCGGAAGTGAGACGAGCTCGCGAATACCTCGAGGCCGCGTACAACCAAAATGTATCATTGGCCGATCTGGGTGCGGCCGTGGGTCTAAGCCCGTTTCATCTGGCACGGACGTTCACGGCGCAGGTGGGCATTCCTCCGCATGCCTATCAGGAGAGTGTCAGAGCGCGGCGTGCCCGAGCGATGATCGCTGCCGGTCACCGTCTCGCGGACGTAGCATTGGAAGTTGGCTATCCCGATCAAAGCCATCTCACCCGCCGGTTCAAACTGTTCGTGGGAATGACGCCGGGACAATACGCTCGCGGGCGCAGGATTGCGCAAGACCGCGATTCCTAAATCCGCTTGGATTTCCCGAGAGATGCAGTGGGAGCTCAATCGATGGCGGACCTTCAGGTGATTATGAAGAAATTCGAGACTCCCGACGAAGTGCACACTTTCGACAAGGGTCGCTTCGAGGTTTTAAGGCTAGGCGGAGCAGTTTTGGGCCGAGCCACCTACGAACCCGGTTGGAGATGGTCGACCCATATCGGGGCGCCCACAGAGGAGCGGAGTTGCCAGGTCGAACATGTTGGCATGGTGCTGTCAGGACAAGCCATCGCAGCAATGGACAATGGGGAAGCGATAGAGATGCGCGCCGGCGACGTATTCTATATACCGCCGGGTCATGATAGCTGGGTCGTCGGTGACGAGCCGTATGTCTCCCTGCACTTCAAAGGCGCTGATAGCTACGCCCGGCAAAGCTGATGAAACCGGCCCGGTCGTCGTCAGCAGGCATCCGTTGTGGCGGAGAGGGTGGGATTCGAACCCACGGTAGGCTTGCGCCCACGCCGCATTTCGAGTGCGGTGCTTTCGACCACTCAGCCACCTCTCCGCATGACAGAATTGCTGCCCGGCTGACAGGCCGGCATCGGTCGGGAGCGGCGTCTAGCAGCCGTTCGGGGGCTTGCAAAGCCCGTTACGGGTCAGGCGAACACGGCCTTGGAAATGTACGTGATCCGGCAGGCCAGGTCGGCCTCGCCCGAAGCCACGACATAATGATCGCCGCCATCGGCGATGCCGGTCGTGAACACCACGTCGCGGACGTACATCTGATGCTCGATCGGCGCCGTCAGGCTGGGGTTGGCTTCCAGCAGAGGCACATGTCCAGTCCGCAGCACTTTTGCCGGATCGTCGCGGTCGAGGATCGACCAATAGGTGCGATAGATACCGACGATCCCGCTTGGCTCGACCCCGTGCCACAACGTCAGCCAGCCGGCATCGGTCAGAATGGGCGGCGTCCCTCCCCCGATCCGCGCCGTGGCCACGGTCGCCGCGTGCGGGCGGATGCCGGGCTTAAGGTGCGGCATCCAGTGGAGCGCGTCGGGCGAAGTGGCGAGGTTGATCGACGGCCCGGCGCGCCATTCGCTGCCTGGCGGATAGGCGAAATAAAGGTCGCCGAGCGGCCGCGTCTGCGCCCAATAGAGCCCGTCGATCAGCCCTTCGAAGATCAGCATGTCCTTGTTTTGATGGTCGAGCACGATCCCCTGAAAATCCCAGTCGAGTCCGTTCCCCGACCTGTAGAGCGTGGTCGAGTGTCGCTCCGGGCTGACCGAGCAGGTTGTCATCCAATAATCGTCGCCGACCCGGCTTATTCGCGCGTCCTCGATCCCATAGCATTGCCAGTCGCCAACGGGCGCGATCGCCTTGTCATAGTGCAAGTCGACCAATTCCAGCCCGTCGGGCGTCAGCTCGACCGGCAGCAGCCACGACAGGCTGGTCAGCGCCATCACTTTCCACCCGCCGCCGCGCATCATGAACTTTCGTGGATCGGCGGTGTCGGCCAGCTCGAGCGGCCACCGGTCGATCACGAACCGACCGGACTCCCAGCGGATGACATGGACATGGCCGTCCGCGATCGGCGCCTTCAGCGCCTCGGCGATGCGGACCATCATCAGCAAATTGCCGTTGGCCAGCCGCGTCAGCCCCGGATTGAACGCGCCGAGCACGAACGTCCCCATGCCGAGCCGCCCGGCCAGCGGCGAGCGGCCAAGATCGATGTCGTCGGGGACCAGGACCAGCCGGTCCTCTGCAAATGCCGTGGTGGAAGGGGTCATGTCGAGGAAACGAACCGGCCGGCCCCCGGTTTCGCTTGTCACCGCCACCACGCGGCTTACATTGGAGCCATGAACACGCCGTCCGCCTCACCCGGTTCGATCCCCTCCGCCCGCTACGGCATCGGCGAGATGGTGCGCCACCGCCTGCTCGATTTTCGCGGCGTGGTATTCGACGTCGATCCCGAATTCGCCAACAGCGACGAATGGTATGAGGCAATCCCCGAGGCGATGCGCCCGGCCAAGGACCAGCCTTTCTACCATTTGCTCGCCGAAAATTCGGAGTCGAGCTACATCGCCTACGTCAGCCAGCAGAATTTGGTCCGTGACGAAGATGGCGAGCCGATCGATCATCCCGCGATCGGCACGCTGTTCGACGGCTTCGATGGCGAGCGCTACAAACTCAAGCGCGAACACCGGCACTGAGGCGGGCGACCGGTTCATTGCCACGGGTGCCATGATCGGCCCATCGATCAAGCAGGTCGAAACAACCCAGGACCTGCAGGCCGTCGCCGACTTGTTCCGTGCCTATGCAGCGTCACTCGATATCGATCTCGCCTATCAAGACTTCGCCTCGGAATTGGCGGGACTGCCGGGAAAATATGCTTTGCCGCGCGGCGCGCTGTTGCTGGCTCGCGACGAGGCGGGCGCTGCCTTGGGCTGCGTCGGCCTCAGGCCGCTCGGCGAAGAACGGGTTGGTGAGATCAAACGGCTCTACATCCTGCCCTCGGCGCGCGGGCTAGGCCTTGGTTGGGCGTTGGCCGAGGCTGCGGTCGAGGAGGCGTCGCGTCTCGGCTATAGCGAGTTGCGGCTCGATACCTTGCCATCGATGAGCGCGGCGATCTCGATGTACCGTCGGATGGGGTTCGAGCCGATCGAGCCTTATTACGGCCCGACTCCGCCCGGAACGCTGTTCATGGCATTGAGCCTGTAGACCGCCGGCGCGGTAAGAACCGACGCCGGCG
>NZ_JACDDV010000024.1:14773-31787 GCF_013816785.1 Sphingomonas sp.
GGCCCAGCCGGTGGATTGCTTCCCTGGGCTGTCGCCGGGGCCGCAATCACGAGCTTAGCTTGGACGCGTCGCCCAATCCCCTCAGAAGTCGACCGACACGCGGCCGTAAAGGAAGCGTCCGTTGAAGCCAAAGGGCGAGCCCGAGGCTGAATACGGAATATACTGGAAATTCTGAGGATAGTTGCCGCCGTCCGGCCGCTTACCAAAGGGCCGCCGGTCGGGATAGACGTCGAACAGATTGTTCGCTCCGACAGCCAACCCGACTCGGCCGAGCAATTTGTAGCGAAGCTCGAGATCAGTGATCCATTTGGCCGACAGAATCTGGTCGTCGGGGCCGAGCGCGGTCAGGCTAGCTGCGTCCGGCGCCAGTGGCCGGGTCGCTTCAAGTGCCACGACCTTGCCGTAGCGAGTGGTGCGCGCGGTCAACCCGAAATCCCTTATCTCGCCGTCGGCACTCAGCACGATCTTCGACTTGGGCTGACCGTCAGTGAAGCGAAGGCCTTCCTGGCGGCCCAACAGGACCAGACCGGGAATGGTCGTGCTAAGCGGGCTGAGCCGCTTGTCTATTTTGGTCGTGGTATGGTTGTACGCCGCGGTCAGGTTCCAGGTCCCGAGATCACCGGCGCGCCAGCGGTAGGTGCCAATAAGATCGATCCCGCGAGTAGTGGTGTCGATGCCGTTGATGAAGAAGCGCGCCGCGCCGACGCTGCCGAAGCCGTTCGCGTTGAGTATGGTAGCGATCGTCTTTCCAGGGTCCGTACCGTTCGGCACCCCCGCCGCATCGCGGCTTGCCTGCAGGTTTTCTGTCAGGACTATTCGGTCCTTGATGCGGATATTGTAATAATCGGCCGTCAAGGTCAGCCCGCGCAAGGGATTGGCGGTGGCGCCGACGCTCAAATTGCGCGACTTTTCGGGCTTGAGCGGCTTGGCGCCGAGCGCCCGCGCGACCGGGCTTTCGACGGGCACGGTGCTTGTATCGACAGCAACGCCGCTGAGAAAGTTGGTCGCGGTATTGGCGAAAAATTGCTGATGAAGCGACGGGGCGCGGAAACCGGTCGAGGCCGACCCGCGCACGGCATATCCAGGCGCCACTTCATAGCGCAGCGCGATCTTGCCGTTGGTCGTGTTGCCGAAATCGGAGAAATGCTCGAACCTTCCGGCCACCTGAACGGTCAGGCCCTTGGCGACGTCGCTGTCGAGCTCACCATAGACTGCTTGGCTGCGGCGGCTCTCATCGGCCGCGCTCGATGCCGCGAGCCCGCCGAATCCTTGCGCTCCGGCCGGCGCGGTCCGGCCCGGGAAGCTGCATACTCGGTTGGCCGCGTTGTACACCCCGCCCTGGGTCGCGCAGTCGGCCGACGTCGTGACATAGGCCCCGCGGAACAATGGGCCGGCAGAATAGGATTGTAATTCCCCGGGCGTTATCTTGTAATTTTCGTCCCGGTATTCGGCACCGATTGCAACCGACACGGGACTCGCCAGCCCGAGCGCGAACTGCCGCTGAAAATCGAGGTTGGCCTGATATTGGCCATAAGCGAGCTGACCATCATCAAAGTCACGTTTGCTCGCCGTTCCGAACGACGTGTTGATGCTGTTCAGGGTTCGGAAATCGACCTCGTCATGCCCGTAGCCCAACGAAAAGTCGGCGTTCCATCCAACCAGTTCGCCTTTGGCACCGACTGTTGCGGCCCAATCCTTGGTCTTGGTTTCAATCATAGGGAGGAAGCCGTCCGGCGTCAGCGGCACAAAGTTGGCAGCGCTGGTCGGGGTCGAAGGGCTTAGCACCGAAAAGTCACGGTTGGCATTGAAGCCGAGCGTCGCGGAATTACCGGCCGGGCGGTAGTTGGCGGCGCTAAGGCCGTCGCGGTGGCTGAATGAGCCGAACGCGTACAGATCGAAGCCGGAGCCTCCAAGCGGCACCCCGGCATTGGCGAAGAGGTTGAAATCCTCGGTCTTGGCATCACCGAAGAGGAAGCTTCGACGATCGAAGGTCAGCTCCCGCGGATCGAACGATGTGCCAGGCTTGTTATATTGCGGCCTGAGGTCGAAGCCCGAGCGGTTGGTTGGATTGCGGTCGCGATATTCTCCGGTGAGGTTGATATAACCTGCCCCGATCGGTACCCCGATGTTGGCGGCAAGCGTCGTCATGGCGCCGTCGCGCGCCTTCAGCTCACCACTGGAATTTGCGAGAAAAATGCGCGGGTCGGCCGGATCGGTGATCGGCTGGCCAGCGCCATTGGTCTGGAGACCGCGAAAATTGTCGGTGTCATTGATGGTGGTGTAATATTTGCCGTAACTGGCCACCGCGCGACCGCCATGTTTGGCCTTCTTCAACTGAATATTGATCACGCCAGCGATGGCGTCCGATCCATATTGCGACGAGGCGCCGTCGCGGAGCACCTCGATCCGCTCAATCGCGAGCGTCGGGACAAGGTTGAGGTCGACCGCGGCGCTTCCGCGCCCAACTGTGCCGTTGATGTTGAGCAGCGCCGACACATGCCGCCGCTTGCCGTTGATCAGCACCAGCGTCTGGTCCGGGCTCAAACCGCGCAGCGTCGCCGGACGCAGCACGTCGGTGCCGTCGGCGATCGACGGCTGCGGGAAGTTGAATGACGGGACCAGCTGATTGAGGATCTTGTTGGTCTCGGTCAGACCGGTGTTGGTCAGCGCCTCGCCGCCGATGACGTCGATCGGCACTGGCGAGTCGGCCACCGTGCGGTCGGTCCGCCGGGTGCCGGTGACGACGATCGTGTTGCCAGGATCGTCGGATGGCGGGGTTGCCGCCGGGACCGGGGGAGTCTGCGCCGCCACGGCCGCCGGACTGGCAAGCGCAACGGCGGACAGTGATGCTAGCAGGATCGAACGAGACAGATTAGACATGGCGGTGCCCCCAATTTCGACGGGCGCGTGCCGACGTCTCGGCCTCCGCGTACCCCTGGTCAGCGACGATGCCGCAAATTGCCGAGCATTCAATCGAGCCGCCCCTTTCGCGTTGCATTTGGCGGGCGGCTGTCACTTCGTTGCAACAGCGTCCTGAGCGGCCGCGCGCGGTTGACAGAAACGCGGCGAGCCCATAGGCGGCACGCTTTCCCGCGCGAGGTCTATGCGCCACGCGGCCCAAATCTTGTGCGGTCAAGTAGCTACGGAAAGTGACAAGACCCATGTTCGCAATCGTGCGCACGGGCGGCAAGCAATACCGCGTTGCCCCCGGAGACAAGATCGTCGTCGAGAAGCTGGCCGGCGAGGCCGGCGATAGCGTCGATCTGACCGACATCCTCCTGGCCGGAGAAGGGTCGGACCTCAAATCGACCGCGGGCCTGATCGTCGCTGCCGAAATCGTCGCGCAGGCGAAAGCCGACAAGGTCACCGTGTTCAAGAAGCGCCGTCGCCACAATTATCGCCGCAAGGCCGGCCATCGGCAGAAGCTGACGATCCTCAAGATCATCTCGATCGGCGGCAAAAAGGCGGATAAGAAGGCGGAGGCCAAGGCTGAGCCGAAGAAAGCCGAAGCCAATGCGGCTCCGGCGCCCAAAACCGAAAAACCGGCACCCAAGACCGAAAAGCCCGCCGCCAAGGCGGAAAAGGCTCCGGCCAAGACGGCCAAGCCGTCGACAAAGGATGCTGCACCTGCTAAGGCGGCGGCGAAGAAGGCGGCTCCCAAAGCCGCCGCGAAACCGAAGAAGTAGAGCAATCCGAGATGGCACATAAAAAAGCAGGCGGCTCCTCGCGCAACGGTCGCGACTCCGAGTCCAAGCGCCTCGGCGTGAAGAAGTTCGGCAGCGAAGTGGTTCGCGCCGGCAACATCATCGTGCGGCAGCGCGGCACCAAATGGTATCCGGGCGACAATGTCGGCTTGGGCAAGGACCATACGCTTTTTGCGCTCACTGACGGTCGCGTCTGTTTCCGCGACGGGAAGCTCGGCCGCAAATATGTGCACGTCGAAATGACCATGCCGGCAGCGGCGGAATAGGCGGGATCGGTCGAGTAAGGACTGCTCCCGGGAGGGGGCAGCCCAAGGACCGGTCCGGTTTCGGACCAGACCAAGGGAGAAGAGGGAAGCCCCCTCCTCTCCCTTTTTGTTTGTGCACGTCCCTTCTTCTCCCGAATTTTAAACAGAGCGGCCCTGACGGGTCGTTCGAGCGGAGAAGGATGTGGTCATGTTCGCCCGTACCGAGCGGCTGTTGTTGAGACCCGGCTGGGCAGAGGACGCACCCGCGCTGGCGCGCGTCATCGCCGACGAACAGGTCGCTCGCGGCCTGTCGTCATCGCCGTGGCTCTACCGCCAGGAAGACGTCGAGGCATTTCTCGCCGCGCCGCGCGATCCTGCTCTGCCCGCTTTCCTGATCACCAAGCGCACCGATGGCGCCCCGCGCCTGATCGGCTCGTGCGGATTGAGCCGCCGCCCCTCTGGCGCTGTCGAACTGGGCTACTGGATTGCGCGTCCCGATTGGGGCCGGGGCTTCGCTACCGAGGCCGCCGCCGCGCTGGTTGCCATCGCCCGCACCTTGAAACTGCCGCGCCTGGAGGCGTCGCACTTCGTCGACAACCCTGCCGCGGGCCGCGTGCTGGAGAAATTGGGCTTTGTCCCGACCGGCCTTTCCGCCAATCGCTACAGTTGCGTGCGGGGCGGCCAGGAGGCGGCCAGGCTGTTTCGCTTGCGGCTGATCGAGCGGCAAGATGCGCTAGCGGCGTAATGGCTGCCCTCAGGCCGCGGCTCGGCGCACCTTTTTTCCGCCGTCGGCCGCCGGCGCGGTTGTCTCATACGCCGCGATCAATCCGCGGTCGTCTAGGTTCCACGGATGGAATCCCGGTCTAAAGAAGGCCGCCCAGGCAGCAAAAATCTTGCGCATCATCCCCGGCCGGACCCAAATGAACCATAATAACGACGTCCACGCCCTGGCGCCGATGATCCCGTCCTGCCGCAGCAGCTCGAGCGCTCCCGCCGTCCGGTCGATGACGAAGTTCTTGGTGACCAGCATCATCACCCTGGTCTTGACCTGCCACCTTTTGCCGCGCGTCCAGTTCCGGGTCGCGTGCAGCCAAGTGTCGTAGGCAACGCCCTTATGCTCGATCTCCTCGGTCGCGTGCCAGCGCCACAGGTCGGCGGGGACCGCCTCGGCGCCGGCGAGGTGCCGCGGATCGGCGAGCAGCTGATGCGCCAGGATCGCCGTGAAATGCTCAAGCGCCATGGTCGCCGCCAGGCTGGCGATCGGCGGCTTGGCGCGAAGCAGCGTCAGCCGGCCCCGCACCCGCTCTTCTAGCTTGGTGAGGTCATAACCGGTGTCCGCCGCCCGCTGGTTGAACGCTTCGTGCTCGCGGCTGTGGACCACTTCCTGCGTCGTGAAATTCTTGATGTCCTGGGCCAGCCTCTCATCCGCGCCACTGCGAAACGCCCGCACGCTTTCGACGAAGAACGCCTCGCCGAACGGGAAGGTGGCCGACAAGGCGTTGTAGAAAGCGCTCGGCACCGGCCTCCCGCCATGCCACCAGCGCGGCGTCGCATCCTCGCGCCCGAAACGCCGGTCGCGCGGTGTGATGACAAGGTCGGCAGGGGTGACGGTTGCACGGGCTTGCGTGTGGGCGTTCATAATCATCCTTGTGCCGAGCCCCGCCAGAATTGGCCTAACTGACAAGAATGTCAATACGGTTGCGCCAACCCGTTGCCGCGCGTAGGCCACCGCCATGACCCCGCCCAAACGCCTCTCCCCCGACCAAAGTCGCGCCGCGGCCGTCGCGGCGGCGCGCGAGCTGCTGCGCGACCAGGGGGTCGCCGCGGTGACGCTGAAGTCGGTTGCGTCGAGGATCGGCCGCACCCATGCCACCCTCCTCCACCATTTCGGCTCGGTCGCCGGCCTTCACCGGGCATTGGCCGGGGCCATCGCGCGCAGCGTGTCGCACTCGATCCGCGATGCGATCGGCAAGCGGAGGCGCGGCGAAGCGAGCGAGCGCGATGTGGTCGACGCCATGTTTGACGCGTTCGCCCGAGAACGCGCCGGCGAGCTGATCGGCTGGATCGCGCTCACCCGCCAGCGCGAGGCGTTGCAGCCGATCATCGACACGGTCGCCGCAATTATCGCCGACTTCCGACAAGCCGGCGACGATCGGCCGATGGACAAGGTCACGCTCGGCCTTGTCCTCCTCGCCATCGGCGACAGCCTCGCCGGCGAGGAGATCGCCCGTGCCGCCCGACAACAGCGCGACGCGGTGCGCGAGATCGCGGTGCAGCAGATTGCGGCGGTGGTGGGGGCGAGAGTGTAACCCTAACGCCTGGCCTAAATCGCGATGCGATTTAGGTCAAACGCTCTGCGACAACGTTCTTGAAGGTTGCGAAGAGAAAGTTCATTGGCAACCCACTACATTGGGTTTGCTCAACGGGACTGCGGAAGGAGGTGACCTATGCTCGATATTAGCAACGTGATCGCCGCTTTTGACGAGGACCACGCGAGCCGCCTAACCCGCCTTTCGATAAGCAGGCTTCGCTATTGGGCTAAAACTGGGTTTTTTGCCCCGAGCTATATCGAAGAGAGTGCCGCAGCGCCTTACAGTCGGTTTTATTCCTTTAGGGATATCGTGGCGTTGCGCACACTTGAGATGCTCCGCGTAAAAAACGGGGTGCCTCTGCAGCACACCTTCGAAAGGTCGCGGAAAAACTTGATCATCTTCGTAATGAGCTTTGGACCAAGACTCGACTCTACGTTTCAAACCGCAAAGTCGTCTTCGACGAACCGGAGAGTGGCAAGCCCCGCGAAGTACTGTCTGGCCAGTTCGTGGAAGAATACGCCCTAGTTACCTTAATCGAGGATACCGGTAGGGAGATCGAGCGTCTAAAATCTAGGGACTCCGACGATATTGGGAATGTGGTGAAACTGCGCGGTGTGAAGCGCGGCGCTCCAACAATCGCAGGAACGCGAATCCCCGTTGTGTCGATCCAGCGGCTTCATGAAGATGGCTATTCAACTCAGCAAATAATTGCAGAATATCCACGGCTCACTCGTGCCGATGTGAAGGCGGCGCTAACATACGGGCAAACGGCAAGCGTAGCGTGAAATCGCCAAAACTGGCCATGCGCTTCTTCTTGGACGAAGGAGTGCCCCATAAGGTAGGCGGAGTCCTAGAAACGCGAGGCTACGATGTCCTCTATCTAGAAGAGAAGGTCGCTAAGGGTTCAAAAGACAACCTAACTCAATTTCCTGCGCGGGGCGCGACACGCGCAGCGGCGTACATGCGGTCACCGAACATGTTCGACCATTCGTCAGGCGTCATCTCCACTCTTTCGGCCATGAAACGCTTGCGGTCCTCGTCATAGATCGCCGCCGTCGCCGCAGCTACGGACGGTCGCGCCTTGACTCTTTCGAGCCATGCCGAAACTGCGGGATGGTCATCCATCGAGATGCCGAGACCAGCCGCGCCCGATGCCCAAGGAAAACAGGCGATATCCGCGATAGAAAACTCTTCCGCCAGGTAGTCCGCCTCGCGGAGGCGGTATTCCATCACATCGATGTGGCGCAATGCTTCACGGTTGTAGCGGGTACGCCCGTAGTCTTGCCCTTCCGGCGCGTAGCGTTGAAAATGCGTAGCCTGCCCGAGCATCGGGCCGAGGCCGGCGACCTGCCAGGTGAGCCACTGAAGCGTAAGAAGCCGCTTGCGAAAATCCGAGGAAATCAAATTGCTGGTCTTTTCCGCCAAGTAGAGCAGGATGGCTCCCGACTCAAATACCGACAGCGGCCCTTTGGCGTCTGCAGGATCCATATCCACGATTGCAGGCAGTTTGTTGTTGGGATTGATCCGACGGAATTCGGGCGTCAAGTGTGAGCCCGCAAGCATGCTGTACTTCACTAGCTGGTAAGGGAGTCCGGTTTCGTGGAGCATGATGGCGATCTTGAGATTGTTGCCCGTCGGGACATAGTGAAGGTTGATCAAAAGTGTGCGCTCCTAGATGTGTTTTGCGCTTGCGTCAGGATAGGCAGATGATCCGCAATCAGTGAGCGTTGACATAGAACGCAGATCGGCGTCCAGATGTGAAAATGAATCACACCACTCGGCGCCCGTCCTTGGACGCTATCCAAGCTGTTCTCACCACCGTCACTACCGGATCGTTCAGCGCGACTTCTGAGATGTTGGAGGTCACACACGGAGCAATCAGCCGACGTGTTGCGTCTGTGGAGGAATGGGCGGGCGTTCGAATTTTTGTACGTCACGGCCGCGGCGTGCGTTTGACGACCGAGGGCGAGCATTTGTGCACCCGGCTTGAACAGGCGATTGCCATGATCGACGCCAGCACCCAAGAACTAACGAGTCCTTCGCAAGTCGAGCTTCTTACACTTAGTGTGGTTCCGTCCTTTGCGAGGTTGGTCCTGCTGCCCAACCTCACCACAATCGAGGGCGATCCGCGGGACCTCCAAGTCGAGATTGAGATTGATCAGACGGTCGCCCGATTATCGTCGGCCCGTATCGGAGTTCGGTACGGCATCGGCCGGTGGCCTGGCGTTTCAGCCAAGCCGTTATTCGATGAAATGCTCGTGCCTGTCGCTTCTGCTAAAATCGCCAGCGAAATCGGTAAGAGTGGCAGCGCTGAGAGGCTACTCGACTTCCCATTGATGCTGGATACTCCAGACCTGGGCTGGAGGGCATGGTTTGCGACCAGCCAGATCAACTACCTCCCCCGGAGAATAGATCGAATATTTTCTGACTACGACCTTGTGCTCAGGGCTGCCGGGAGCGGGCTCGGGATTGCTCTGCTGAGGCATCCACTTGGTTCCGCCCTGGCTGACGAGTTGAAACTAGTGCAAGTTTCGGACATCCAGATTCCGAGCCCAACGAAGTTCTTTGTTGTTTCGCAGCTGGGAGCGCGGACCAAGGCGATCGACAAGGCAATCAGTCGCCTGATTGCGGTCTGCGAGGATCTCTGAAGGGCCAGTTCCGGCGTTATCAGGTTAACCGGCTGGTGCGATTTGACGCGTAGTCGGTCGCGCATGACCTCACCTATGCAACGCTAGCCCGGCGGGTGGCCTTGGGCCTAATGTGGATACGTCGGCGAACAAGGGTTCAAAAGACAACCTAGTTGCTGCCGTTTCGGAAGCTAACGGCGCAATCTTAGTGGCATTCGATCATGACTTTAAAACGATTGTGCAAAGGGCTGGCATCGGACAGCGGCGCTTCAGAACTTTAAGCCTTTTGAAGTTTGAGAAATGCCGTGAATCGAAGGCTGCCGATAGGCTTACTTGCGCATTGTCCTTGATCGAACACGAATGGACAGTTGCGCAGGATGGGCGTGATCGTCGTCTCTTTGTCGTGGTCACCGGGCAGGCAATCAAGACCATCCGTTAGCAGCAATAACTTCGAGGCGAGCTTTCGAAAGTCTTTCCTATTTAAACCATATAGGTTAGTCGAGTCGCATGACCGACTTCTACGCCGCGGGCTTTCCCCGCTCATCCGCCGCCCCCGGCGGGCTCTCCGCCACCAGCGCGACCGCGCTGACCATCCTGCCCGAGGGCCAGCACGCGCCCGACGATGCGCCGCCGATCGGCCATGCGACCGACATCGACACGCCGATGTCCGACACCCGCCACTACCGCCACGACGGCTGGACCCCCGCCGCCCGCGCCGCCTTTCTCGATACGCTGGCGCGCAGCGGGGTCGTCACCGACGCCTGCAAGGAGGTCGCGATCAGCGCGCAGGCCGCCTACAACCTCCGCAACCGCGACCGCTTGTTCGCCGCCGGGTGGGACGCCGCGCTGGGCCTTGCCCGCGCCCGCCTGGCCGACGATCTTTACGCCCGCGCCGTACACGGCTCGATCGAGCAGATCTGGAAGGACGGCGCGATCGTCGCCGAACGCCACCGCCACGACAACCGCCTGTCGATCGCCGTCCTGAACCGGCTCGACGCCCGCTGCGACCGCGCCGAGCGGTTCAAATTGCCGACTCAGCGCCTCGCCGCCAATTGGGATGCCTATGTCGCCGCGCTGGCTGAGGGTCGCACCGCCGATGCCGAGGCAATGCTTGCCCCGCCGTCCCCGCCTCCCGCCATGCTCGGGCAAGGCGGCAATTCGATGTTGATCCATCAACTTCGTCAACTTCGCGCCGGGCAAATGCTCGACGAAGAAGAGGGTTCGCCCCCAGAAAATGACGGCGAGGAGGACGAGCGCGTCTGGGCTGAAAATTACAGCTGGCGGACCAACTATCCGCCGCCGCCCGGTTTCAACGGCGATGAAGACGGCGCCTATGGCGAGCTCGGCTACAGCCGCAATTGCACGCCCGAGGAACGCGCCATCCTCGACCTCCGCTACCCCGACCAGTTCGTCGAGGAGGAGGATGAGGAACTGATCGCCGACGAGGCCGAGCGCGACAGCTTCTTCGCCGCGCTGGCGGGGGAGCTGGAGGAAGCGGAGGAAGAATCGCCGGAAGAGGAACAGGCCGAAGCAGAGGGTGCGCAAGACACCCCGGAGCCTCCCCAACCCGCTCCTGTCGAACTGGAGCTGACCCGAGCGGAATCGACGGATCGAGACACGCACCCCGGCCTCGCTGCCGCCGGGTCTCGTCGCGGCCCCTCGATCCGCTCACTCGACCCGTTCTAGCCGCCACCTTCGCTTTTCGCCCCTGCTTCGCCTAAAGGCGGCGCCATGCATTTTCTCGATCAGGCTAAGATTTTTATTCGCTCCGGCGCGGGCGGGCCGGGGGCGGTCAGTTTCCGGCGGGAAAAGTACATTGAATATGGCGGGCCCGACGGCGGTTATGGCGGCAAGGGCGGCGATATCGTGTTCGTCGCGGTGCCGGGCCTCAACACGCTGATCGACTTTCGCTATACCCAGCATTTCCGCGCCCCGCGCGGCAAGGGCGGCGCCGGATCGAACATGACCGGGCCGGGCGGCAAGGATCTGGTGATCAAGGTGCCGGTCGGCACCCAAATCCTCGCCGACGACGAGGATCGCACCCTGCTCGCCGACTTCACCGAGGAGGGGCAGACGATCCACTTTTTGAAGGGCGGCGACGGCGGGCGCGGCAACGCCAGCTACAAGACCTCGACCAACCGCTCGCCGCGCCAGCACGGCCCCGGCTGGCCGTCCGAGGAAAAATATGTCTGGCTGCGTTTGAAGCTAATGGCCGACGTCGGCCTGATCGGGCTTCCGAACGCCGGCAAGTCGACCTTTCTCAACCGAACCACCAACGCGGTTGCCAAGGTCGGCGAATATCCGTTTACGACCTTGAAGCCGCAGCTCGGCGTGGTCCGCCACAAGGGCCGCGAGTTCGTGTTGGCCGACATTCCCGGATTGATCGAGGGAGCGGCCGAGGGCGCCGGGATCGGCGACCGCTTCCTCGGCCACGTCGAGCGCACCCGGGTCCTGCTCCATTTGGTTGACGCGGCCGGCGAAGACCCGATCGAGGCGTGGCGCGTGGTTCGCGGCGAGCTCGCGGCCTATGGCGCCGGGCTCGAGGACAAGCATGAGGTCATCGCGCTGAGCCGCGCCGATTTGGTTGAGGCCAAGGAGCTCGCCAGGCTGGCCAAGAAGCTGGCAAAGGCCGCCGGCGGCGACCCGATGGTCGTTTCCGCCGCGACCGGCGATGGAGTCGATCCGTTGCTCGACGCGCTGCTCGCCCGTCTCGGCGTCGAGCACGCCGAGGAGGAAGCACTGGCGGAGGACAAGCCCTGGTCTCCGCTGTAACGCCCGTCGCTCTGAACCTCGCGATCACCGGCGCCACCGGCTTCGTCGGCGCCCGCCTGCTAGACCACGCCTTGGCGGAGGGCCATCAAGTCCGCGCCCTGACCCGCCGCCCGCAACCGGCGCGCGACGGGGTTATCTGGATCGACGGCGCGCTCGACAATCCCGCCAGCCTCGACGCGTTGGCCGACGGCGCCGACGTCGTCATCCATGTCGCCGGCGTCATCAACGCCCCCGACGCGGCGGGGTTCGAGGCGGGCAATGTGATCGGCACCGGAGCGATGCTCGCCGCCGCCGAACGCGCGGGCGTCAAACGCTTCGTCCATGTCTCCTCGCTTGCCGCGCGCGAGCCCGGCCTGTCGCACTACGGCGGATCGAAGGCCCAATCGGAAGCGCTGGTCGCGGCCGCACCGCTCTCGACCGTCATCGCCCGCCCGCCCGCCATCTACGGCCCCGGCGACCGCGAGACGCTCGAGCTGTTCAAAATGGCGGCGCGCGGGTTCGTCTTATTGCCGCCCAAGGGCCGCTTGTCGCTGATCCACGTCGACGACCTCGCCCGCCTGTTGCTTGCGCTCGCCGCCTCGACCGACGGCGGCGTGATCGAGCCCGACGACGGCCGCCTCGGCGGCTGGACCCACCGTGAGTTCGGCGAAGCGCTGGGGCGAGCGGTCGGGCGTAAGGTCCGCACGCTATCCGCTCCGCGCCTGCTGATCGCCCTCGCCGCCCGCGCCGACCGGCTGGTGCGCGGCAAAAACGCCAAGCTGACCTCCGATCGCGCCGCCTATTTCTGCCACCCAGACTGGGTCGTCTCGCCCGACCGCTCCCCGCCGACAATGCTCTGGCGCCCAAGCATCCCGACCGAGGCCGGCCTCGCCGACACCGCCCGCTGGTACCGGGAGAAAGGCTGGCTCTAGCGGAGCAACTGGAAAATGACCGCGCCGGCGGTGGCCAGCATGCCAATCAGAAACGCGGTGAAACTCCAATACAGCCAGCGAAACTTGTCGTCGCGGAGCAACCGCCCATGGTCCCACAGGTCAGCCGCCAGCCGTCGATAGGTCTCCTCCTCGCTCGAAAGGACCTTGATGGCCTCGTCAACGAACTCCTCTCGCGGGGTGTTGGTGTAGCTTCCGAAAAACAGAATATTGACCTGTTCGGCGGGCACCGGCGCCTTGGTCGCCTTCATCCGGTTGGGCCGCACGGTCAGCACTCCGAACACCGTGGCGATGAACGAGAACAGCGTTAGCACCAGCAACGGCGCGCTCGCCTTGCCCTCGGCGAGGTCGCCGATCGACATGGAGAACACCACGAAGCTGGCGCCCATCAGGATCGAAGCCTTGGTGTCGGCCATTCCCGACAGGGTGATGTTGGTCGCATTGGCAGCGATCAGGAGGTTGTGGACCTCCTTCGGGAAAATATAGCCGGCATCGCCCGGGCCCAGCTTCTTGTCGCTCATCGCCTACCCCCCTCGCCCCATGTCACTCCGCTTGGCCGCCGAACGCAAGCCCCCGCCTCTTTACCGCCCCATTCGATTGCGAAAGCACCGCCACATCTTTAGGACGACCGCATGACCGACAGAGCCGAAACCGACGCGAGGGTGAAGGCCCTAATCGTGCCCTTCAACAAGAAGGGGATCGAGGTGAGCGATGCCACCCGTTTCGCCCAGGATCTCGAGTGGGACAGCCTGACGGTGCTCGATTTCGTCGCCACCGTCGAGGATGAGTTCGACATCCTCATCACCATGAACCAGCAGGCCGAGATCGAAACCGTCGCCCAGCTGGTCGACGCGGTCGACAAGCTCAAGGGCTGACATGACCGACCTCCTCTCGAAGTTCGACGAGCTGATCGAAACCCGCGAGCAATTGCTGTCGACTGGCCTCACCGATCCGTTCAACCTGGTAATGGATGAAGTGGTCTCGCCGACCGTCGCGATCTGCAACGGCAAGCGGACGATCCTGCTCGGCACCTATAATTATATGGGCATGACCTTCGACCCCGACGTCATTGCGGCGGGCAAGCAAGCGCTCGACGATTATGGCTCTGGCACCACCGGAAGCCGGGTGCTGAACGGCACCTATGCCGGACACAAGGCATGCGAAGAAGCGCTCAAGGATTTCTACGCCATGGACCATGCGATGGTCTTCTCGACCGGCTACCAGGCCAACCTCGGGATCATCTCGACCATCGCCGGCAAGGATGACTATATCATCCTCGACATCGACAGCCACGCTTCGATCTACGACGGCTGCGCCCTCGGCAACGCCCAGATTGTCCCGTTCCGCCACAACGACGTCGGAGCGCTCGAAAAGCGGCTGAAGCGCATCCCTGAGGGCGCGGGCAAGCTAGTGATTCTCGAAGGCGTCTATTCGATGCTCGGCGACATCGCCCCGTTGAAGGAAATGGTCGCGGTATCGAAGGCGGCCGGCGCGATGGTGCTGGTCGACGAAGCGCATTCGATGGGTTTCATCGGCGAGAACGGTCGTGGAGTGGCGGAAGCCCAGGGCGTCATCAATGACGTCGACTTCATCATCGGCACTTTTTCCAAATCGGTCGGCACCGTCGGTGGCTTTTGCGTGTCCAACCACCCCAAATTCGAAATCCTCCGCCTGGTCTGCCGGCCCTATGTGTTTACCGCCTCGCTCCCGCCGAGCGTGGTTGCCACCGCCGCGACCTCGATCGGCAAGCTGAGGCACGGTGCCGACAAGCGCGCCCATCTGTGGAAGAATTCAAAAAAGCTCCACGCCGGTCTCAAAGCGCTCGGATTCACGCTCGGCACCGATGCGCCGCAATCGGCGATAATCGCGGTGATCATGTCCGACCTGGAGAAGGGTGCGGCGATGTGGGAAGCGCTGCTCAACGAAGGTCTCTACGTCAACCTGGCCCGCCCTCCGGCGACGCCGGGCAACATGACACTGCTGCGCTGCTCGCTGTGCGCCGAGCATTCGGACGGTCAGGTCGACCAGATCCTCGGGATGTTCGAGGTCGCGGGCCGGGCGACCGGCTGTATCGGTTGAGGAATAAGGGTTTCGTTCGCACAGCGGGAGGGATAGACTGACGCCATGACGCCGGCGGAAGATCTACGCCTCGACTGGCGCCGTGGGGGCGCGGCCGCTCTTGCGCTCGTTGCGACGCTGGTCCTGCTCGGCATGGTGGTACTGGTGGCGGTAACCAACACCGCCCGCGACCGGGCGCTCGGCGACGAACGCCGAGCTTATGACGTGACCCTGCTCACCCGTTCGGTCGATTCCAGCCTGTCGCGGTCGGAAGCGGCGCTCGGCCGCTTCGTCCTCGACGAAAATGCCGAGATCAGCGGCAATATTTATTACGCCCAGTGGCGGCTCGCGGGACAGCAGGTCCGTCAACTCGAACGTCTGGTCGCCAAGGCCCCGGCGCAGCGACGCCGCGTGGATGAACTCCGGCTGCTATTCACGCAACGCAACCTGGAATTTTCGCAGGTCGCCCGCTCGGTCGGTGGGCGTCAGAAGGACTATGGCATCCGCTATTATTATAGCGCGGGCCAGGCCAAGACCGGTCCCGACCTGCGCGCCAAGCTAGCCGAAATCGCCGCGGCCGAGCGGGCGGCGCTGGCCGAGCGAGTGAAAACGACCCAATTTTTTGCCGCGCGGGCCGATCGCCTGACTGATTATTTGAGCTGGCTTGGGGTAATCGTCGGCCTGTTCGCCATTTTCATGGGCTCGGTCGCGGTACAGGCGCTCCGCCTCAACGCCGCCAGCCGCCGCGAGGCAGAGAACGAAACCGAACGCGCTTTGCTGCTCGAGCAGGCGGTGGCCGAGCGCACCCAGGAACTGAGCGATGCCAATGCCGCTTTGAAGATGGAGGCGATCGAGCGTCAGGCCGCCGAAGCGCAGCTGCGCCAGGTCCAGAAGATGGAGGCGGTCGGCCAACTGACCGGTGGCATCGCCCATGACTTCAACAATATGCTGGCGGTGGTGGTGGGCGGAATAGATTTGGCGCGCCGCCGCCTCGACGGTCCGCGGCGCGAGGTGATGACCCACCTTACCAACGCCATGGAGGGCGCCACGCGCGCCGCCGCGCTGACCCGGCGCTTGCTTTCCTTCGCCCGTTCCGAACCGCTGCTGCCCGAGCGGATCGACAGCTCCGCCCTGGTCGACGGAATTGGCGATCTACTAGACCGGACGCTGGGTGAGCGGATTATCGTCAAGGCCGAGCTGGCCGACGATGCCTGGCCGATCTTCGTCGATCCACACCAGCTTGAAAATGCGATCCTCAATCTCGCAGTCAATGCCCGCGATGCGATGGACGGGACCGGGACGATGACCATCCGCTCCCGTAACGCCCACATGGCGGCCAACGAGGTCGGTGATATTCAGCCCGGCGATTATCTGGTCCTCGCCGTCACCGACACCGGGTGCGGGATGACAGCTGAAGTGCGCGAACGAGCATTCGAACCATTCTTCACGACCAAGCAGGTCGGCAAGGGAACCGGCCTCGGCCTATCGCAGATATTCGGCTTCGCCCACCAATCGGGCGGAGAGGTCGGCATCGAAAGCGAGGTCGGTCATGGCACCACTGTGTCGATCTTCCTGCCCCGCACCGAAGCCGTCAGCAACGTCCGCCTCCACCCGGCTTCCCAGGTCCGCGCCGACGAAGAATTGACCGTGCCCGGGGCGCGCATCCTGCTGGTCGAGGACGATCCGCGGGTTCGCACCGCGACCGTCGGCGCGCTTGAGGATTTAGGCTATGAACCGATCGCCTGCGCGGGCGGGGGCGAAGCCCTGGCCCTGTTCGACAGCATGGAGTTCGACCTTGTCATTTCCGACGTAATAATGCCCGAGATGACCGGCCCCGAGATGGTCCGCGAATTGAAAAAGCGGCGGCCCGACATCGCGGTGCTATTCGTCACCGGTTACGTCGGCGAGGGCGAGGGCGACGACCTCATCGGGCATGACCTGCTCAGAAAGCCGTTTACGGTCAGCACCCTGGCCGGATCTGTGGCGGCGGCGCTCGATCGTCGCCCTAGACCTTGGTCGTTTCAGGCTGAATCAGCCTGAAACGTGAATCAAGGTCTCAACCTTTGCTTAGAGCCTTATTCACGTCATCGGCGGAAGCGCGAAGTGCTTCCACCTTAAACGATCAGGCTCTAGCGAATCGCGCCCGAGCGGAGGAGCCGCGGCAGCAGGCTGATCGCCGCGAGCAGCGGATGCCGCTGCTGCCACGGTTTTAAGACGATGTCTGTCCCGGCATGGCGATTGATTTTCCACACGATATAGTCCGCCCCCTCGGCGAAGGTCGTGCTAGCCTTGGCGAGACGAAGGACCGACAACAGCTTGCCCTCGACCCGCCGCCGCGCCCAACCGCCGCTTTTGGCCGCTTTCGGA
>NZ_JACDDV010000087.1 GCF_013816785.1 Sphingomonas sp.
TTTGGGATGTAATGACAAATATATTGCGCGAGTGCCTGGGCTTCACGAATCGAGCGGCGATGCGTGCTTTCCCTCCTGGCTTCATCAGGCGGCGTCCCGGAGTTTCTCCTTAACGGTTCGGAGGGGTCGAAAGATGCCTTCAGGCTGGGGCTCGCGCATCCAGTCGTAGATGCCGGTGAGATTGATGTGCTCCCAGATCTGCGGCGAGATATGGCGGATCACATCATCGGGCAGGTCGTGCCCCTCGGTTCGCAAGCTCTCGACGACTCGCGAAAGATAGACGGTGTTCCACAAGACGATGGCACTGACCGCCAGGTTGAGGCCGGAAGCACGAAAAGCCTGGCTCTCGAAGGAGCCGTCGCGGATTTCGCCGCGCTCGTGGAAAAACACCGCCCGGGTCAGCTTGTTGCCGGCCTCGCCCTTGTTCAGTCCGGCCCGGCAGCGGTCGCGCAATTTTGGGCTTGAATACCACTCGATCATGAACAGGGTCCGCTCGATCCGGCCAATCTCGCGCAGCGCGCGCGACAGCACGTTCGTTTTCGGCAGGGCGGCAAGCTTCTTCAGAGCGGTTGAGGGTACGACGATGCGGTCCTCGATCGAGACGCCGACGCGCAGCGCCTCGTCCCAGCCTTCGCGGATCGCGGCGGCATCGATGCGCTCGCCGATGTGATGCTTGAGGGTCGGGTAGGCATCCGCGTCCTCGAAGGCATGCAGGCGCCAGTCCTTGAGGTCGCGCAGCCGCGGTGCGACGCGCTTTCCTCCGATTGCAAACAGGCTGAAGACATGATCGCTGGCGCCGCCGGTGTCGACGTAGTGCTCGTCGATTTCGATTCGGGTCTCATGTCCGTATAGCCCGTCCAGCACATAGACCGCTTCATCCTCGGTGGCGCCCATCGGCAAGACGTGGAAGTGGCCGTGCTGGTCGGACACCCAGGTATAGAACTTGCTGCCGGGATCGCCGCTGTAATGAGCGTTGACGTCGCCGCGCTTGGCGCCCCGGCCAGCGCTGCGGAAGAACTGGCCGTCCGAGGATGAGGTCGTGCCATTGCCCCAGAGCTTGGCGAAGGGATGCGCCAGATGGGCGTTGATGATCGCGGCTAGGGCTGCCTTGTAGGTCTCGGGCCGGATGTGGAACAGCCGGGCCCAGGTGATCTGCCGCTCGCTGAGCCCGGCCGAGGCGTCTGCCATGCGCTTGGCGCCGAGATTGGTCGCGTCGCCGAGGATCGCCGCGAGCAGCGCCGGGGTGAGCCGGACGGTGTCGCCGGTGCGTAGATGGGTGAACCATTGGGCGAAGCCGGTCCAGGTGTTGACCTCGGCCAGGAGGTCGGTGATGTCGATCTGCGGCATTCGGTCGAGGATCAGCCATTTCGCCGCCTCGACCTTCGCCTTCGGCACCTTGGTGCGTTGTTTCGAAATGATCAGGACGCCATCGTCCATGCGGACGCCGGCCAGCTTGCCGGTTCGAGCCTGGTGGCTCAGCCGCTTCAGCTTGAAGTCCAGTTCCTGTTCCTTTTCCGCGATCCAGGCGTCCGCGCCGCGTGGGACACCGAGCCGCAGATCATCCGCCTCCTTGCGCGCCGCGAAGACCGGGCCCGGCATGAGTTGGGCCTCCAGGGGGCGGAAGGCCCGGCCACCCTCGACCCAGACGTCGCCCGACCTCAGGCGCTCGCGCAGCACGGCGAGGGTAGCGATCTCCCAGAGACGCCGGTCCCGCTTGCCATTGGCGGCAATGAGTTTGCGAACCTTCTGGATGAGATGGCCGAGCGGCACCTTGGCCGGCAGTCCGCGGCGATCATCCCGATTGAGCTGTCGCAAGAGATCGATCGCTGTCAGCAGCGGATCCAGTGTCCGGGCAGACCGGAAGGTGAAGGCATCAAGCAACGCGGGCGCATAGCGGCGGACCCAAGAATAGCGCTCGGCGGCGCCGAGCAGCGGATCGGCCTCGGCGGTCGTAGCCAAGACTTCGACGTCCGCCCGGGCCTGGACCAGGCGATCCCAGCCAATCTCGCGGTCGAGCACCTTGAAGGTGTCTTCGCCAGTCTCGTTGGTTTCGGCGAGCACACGCAGCGTGTCGCCGAACATGCGCAGAAGCCGGCCCGTGTCCTTGCGGGCGTCGAGATGCCGCTGGTCCTGCCGGGCCTTGGACTTGGTGAACAGGCGGGCGATCAGCCGGCAGAACATGGTGATCGTGGCATCGATCAGTTTGCTGGTCAGTTCGATCAGCTGCGCCGCGATCAGCGTGTGCCGCCGCCCGGCATTGAAGTCGCTGGCCAGCCAGCTTGGCGTCACGGCGCCCTCGCGCACCAACTGGGCCCAGCGATCCGGATGGATGCGCTCGCGGCGCCGCGGATCAAGGCCGAACGACCGGACGAAGGTCAGCCGTTCGATCAGGGCGAGCAGATTCTTCTCGCTCGGCGCCTCCGGCAAAGCCCGCAGCCAGGCGAAGCGGGTCTGCCCGATAGCGGGATCGACCATGAGCAGTTGCTCGAAAGCTTCAAGCCGCTCCGGCGTCAGCCCTTCCAAAAGGCTCGTTTGCACTCGCTTACGGGCGACGGCGCGCCCTGCCGTTCCGATGCGCTCAAGCTTGTCGGTTGATGGCAGAAGGACGTTGCGGCTTCTGAAGGCTGCGACGGTGGCGGCCGCGATCGTCTCGCCCTTATCGGTCGCGGCCGCCGCATCGATCGACGCCACTAACGCAGCGCGCTGATCGGCCCGCGTCATCATGCGCAGTCCAAGCCGTTCCTGCAGTTCTGCCGAATGTTCTCGTCTGGTATTGTCTCGCCTACCATAGTCTGCGAGTACAGCCGAACCGACACCGAGCTGGCCGGCAATGAAGCTTACAACCTCGACCGGCGCTGCGTCATTTTGCGCGAGCAGGCATCCGGTATGACGCATCAGGCAGAGCTGAACGGCGAAGCCAAGTTGGTTGTGGTGTCCGCGCTTACGGAGCGCGCGATCAAGGTCGTCGCCGCTCATCGTATAGTTGCGGATCAGGCTGTCTTCGTCAGCAGGCAGATTGAGTAGGACAGGCCAACGATCGGGCTGCAGCAAACGGCGACGCGCCATGGTTCTGTCTTTCCTCGCGGTTCGAACGACCGGCGACTTATTTTTGGGTGCTGGGCCCGCCGCCAGCGCGGCTCCGCAGGCCGGGCGCATGACGGTAAAGCGTGGACACGGAAATGCCGAGACGCCTAGCCGCCTTCCGCACGGAAATCTTCGGATCGCCGAGTAGCGCGATCGCAGCACTGATATCGTCTGACGTGACCCGCTGCTTGCGGCCGCCCTTGCGGCCCCGTGCGAGTGACGCCGCAAGACCAGCGTTGGTCCGCTCGCGGATGATCGACCGTTCAAATTGCGCGAGCGCGCCGAAAATGTGGAAGAACAATTCACCAGCGGCGTTGGTCGTGTCGATCGCCTCAGTCAGGGAGCGAAAGCCGATCCCCTGCGCCTTCAAATCCTCGACCGTCGTGATCAGTTGCTTCATCGAACGGGCGAGGCGATCGAGTTTCCAAACCGTGAGCGTGTCGCCGGGTCGCATGTACTCAAGAGCGGTGGTCAGCTCGGCGCGGTTGATCTTGGTCCCCGAGACCTTCTCGACGAAAACCTTGCCACAGCCGGCCGCCATAAGCGCGTCAAGCTGAAGTTGAGGATTCTGCTCCACTGTGGACACGCGGGCATAGCCGACGAGCATAATTTTGTTCCCGCAACTCAACCGCAGAGGCAAGCATGGGAACATAGATTCTGGGAACGTATTATGGGAACAAAATTCAGGGTTTCAGGGGCTTTCATCGACCGCTGCAGCATGTTCCCACAAACGAACGTTTGCGAGAGCCACTTAAGGCCGGCCGGAAGGCCCGCTACCTAAAAGCCCTTTACGACGGAAGATGCGCCGACCGTAGCGCGAGAGGGCCTGTCGCTGGATCCTCAATGATCTGTGCTCTTGTTACGTCCAAAGTAGCGTGAATCTGGGTACAGCTCTTGTCGTCACCCCCGATCGAGATTGTCTTGCCTGATGGCAGCCGGGTGCGCGTCGGCAGTGGCGTCAACCTGAACGCGTTGCGCCGGGTCGTGAGCGCACTGCGCGGATGATCGCGCTGCCGTCCAATGTGCGCGTCTGGCTGGCCTGCAGCCACACCGACATGCGCCGCGGCTTCGACGGCCTGGCATCACAGGTGCAGCAGCACCTCGGACATGACCCGTTCAACGGTCAGTTTTTCGTCTTCCGCGGCAAACGCGGCGACCTGATCAAGATTTTATCTTGGGACGGCCAGGGACTGTGCCTCTTTGCCAAGCGCCTCGAGAAGGGACGCTTCGTCTGGCCGCAAGCCAAAGACGGCGCGGTGTCGCTGACGCCGGCGCAACTGTCGATGCTGCTGGAGGGCATCGACTGACGCATGCCCCAGCGCACCTGGCGTCCGGAGATGGCGAGTTGAAGAAAATATGCGCCAACCGTAAGAAAGGACTTGGCGCGACGCGAAGCGGTATTGGAAGATTCGGCCATGCCAGCCCCGCTCGACCCCGCAACACTGCCGCTCGACATCACTGCACTGCGGGATGTGTTGCTGCACCGCGAGACCGAGCATGCCGTCGAACTGCAAGCCGCGCGCAACGGCTTGCAGGAACAGGTGCTGCGCAACGAACAACTGAAGCTGCGGCTGGCCAAGCTGTTACGCGTGCGGTTCGGCGCCTCGTCGGAGAAGCTGCGCACCGCAATCGAGCAGTTGGAGCTGATCCTGGGCGATCTCGAGGAACAGATTGCCGAGACGGCGCCTACCGCACCACAACCATCCGCACCCGAACCGGCGGACACTTCTCGGCGCAAGCCTGCGCGCCGGCCGCTCCCGGAAAGCCTGCCGCGCACCACGGTGGAACACACCGCACCCTGCGCCTGCCCCAAATGCGGCGGCTCGCTGCACCGGCTAGGGGAAGATGTCACCGAAGTGCTGGACTACGTGCCGGCGGTGTTCCGCGTCATCCGCCACGTGCGTCCGAAGCTGTCGTGCCGCGGCTGCGACAGTATCGCGCAGGCGTCGGTCCCGAGCATGCCCATTCAGCGCGGGTTGGCCACACCGGCTTTGCTGGCGCATGTGCTGGTGGCGAAATATGCTGATCATTGCCCGCTGTATCGCCAGGCCGAGATCTATGCGCGCGGCGGCGTCGAGCTCGATCGTTCCACTCTTGCCGACTGGGTGGGCCAGACCGCTCGGCTGGTGCGTCCGCTGGTCGATGCCGTCGGCGCGCACGTCATGGCG
>NZ_JACDDV010000025.1 GCF_013816785.1 Sphingomonas sp.
CTCGGTGACCAGGCGAGTGAGGCCGGCGCCGCGGTCATAGCGCGGACGGCGGGCGAGTCCGGAGTCGACGACGATGCGCACATCATCGAGCGTCAGGCTGGTCTCGGCGATAGAGCTGGCGAGGACCAGCTTGCGCGTCCCCGGCGTGGGCGCGGCAAGCGCAGCGCGCTGAGCGGCGGGATCGACCTGGCCATGGAGGCGGTGGAGGACGACGGTCGGCGGGAGTTCGCCGATCGCGGTGGCGGTGCGCTCGATCTCGGCGACCCCGGGAAGGAACGCCAGTAATGAGCCGGGATGCTCGGCCAGCGCGTGACGGCAGGCGGCGGCCATTTGCGGCTCGATCCGCTGGGCAGAGTCGCGACCTTCATGGATCAGGGTCAACGGGAAGCTCTTCCCCTCGCTTTCGATCAGCGGCGGGTTGTCGAGCAATCTTGCAAACCGTTCGCCGTCGAGCGTTGCCGACATCGCCACGATGCGCAGATCGGGGCGCAGCGAGGCGGCGGCGTCGAGGGCAAGGGCTAGTGCAAGGTCAGCGTCGAGGCTGCGCTCGTGGACTTCATCGAACAGCACCGCCGAGACTCCCGCCAGTTCGGGATCGGCCTGCAACCGGGCGAGGAACACGCCGTGGGTCATGGCGATCAGTTGCGTCGCCTTGCCGACCTTGCTGTCGAGGCGGGTGGCATAGCCGATAGTGGCGCCGACCGGCTCGCTGCGCTCTCTTGCCATATATTCAGCTGCGGCGCGGGCGGCGAGGCGGCGGGGGACGAGCAGAAGAACCTCACCCTCGCACCACGACTCGCCGAGTAATGCCGGCCCGACGCGAGTCGTCTTGCCCGCGCCCGGCGGCGCGATCAGCAGCGCCCGAGGCCCGGCGCGTAGGGAAGCGAGCAGATCCGGCAGGACTGCCTCGATCGGCAGGGCGCCGGTCATGCCGCTCCTCGCATCGTCGAAACGATGCGAAATTCGCGCCCGATCGTGATATGCAGCAATGTTCTGACAGGGATGGAGGGCGACATGACGATCCGTCGATCAATGATCCTGCTGGCGACCGCAAGCCTGACGATGCTTGCCGCCTGCAACAAAAGTCCGGTGACCGAGGCATCGAGGACTGACACGGCCGCCAAGCCCGACGCGAGTGCGGCGGCCAAGTCGACCGACCCGATCGAAAGCGCGCTGGCGGCGGCGCCGGCGTCGATCGGCAAGGACGCCAAAATCGTCGCGATGAAAGCCGACGGCTCGATGAGCGTGCTGCGAGAGGGCGCCAACGGCTGGACCTGCATGGGCGACAACCCCGCGACTCCCGGAGCCGACCCGATGTGCATGGACGCCAACGCGATGAAATGGGCCGAAGCGTGGATCGGCCACAAACCGCCGCCCGCGGACAATGTCGGGCTGATGTACATGCTCGCCGGCGGAAGCGACGCGAGCAATACCGATCCCTGGGGTAAGCAGCCGAAGGACGGTGGCAAATGGGTCGAAACCGGCCCGCATGTGATGGTCGTCGGGTCGGATTCGCTCAACAAGCTTTATCCGGCGGGCGGCGATCCCGACACAAGCAAACCCTATGTGATGTTTGGCGGCACGCCCTACGCGCATGTGATGATGCCGATCGGATAAGCGCCGCGCAGCCGCCGTCCGGCATGTCTCCTTACTGCGGCATCTCGACATGGCCGCCAAAACCGTAGCGCATCGCCGACAGCAGCTGGTCGGCGTACGAGAACTCGACCCGGCTGCGGTAGCGGGCGAATAGCGAGGCGGCGAGGACGTCTACCGGGACCGATTCCTCCATCGCCGCGTCGATCGTCCAGCGGCCCTCGCCCGAATCCGCGACCCGGCCCGAAAATTGCTTGAGGCTATCGTCGTTGGCCAGCGCCAGCGCGATCAGGTCGAGCAGCCAGGACGAGATGACGCTGCCGCGCCGCCACACTTCGGCGATGTCGCTCAGGTTGAGCTCGAACCGCTCGTCCTCGCGTAGCTTGTCGCTTGCGCGCTGCTTCAAAATATCGAAGCCCTCGGCGTAGCTTTGCATGATGCCATATTCGATGCCGTTGTGGACCATCTTGGTGAAATGGCCCGACCCCGCCGGCCCGGCGCGGACATAGCCCCGCTCGGCGCCCCATTGGCCGTCTTGGTAGCGGGTGTTGGCGGTGCGCGAGAGCGTGCCGAGGCCGGGCGCCAGCGTGGCGAAGATCGGGTCGAGCATGGTGACCGTCTCGACCGGCCCACCGATCATCATGCAATAGCCGCGCTCGAGGCCCCACACCCCGCCCGACACGCCGACGTCGAGATAAATGATCCCCTTTTCGGCTAGCATTTTCGAGCGGCGTACATCGTCCTTCCAGAAGCTGTTGCCGCCGTCGATGACGATGTCGCCGGGCTTGGCCATGGCCGCCAGCTGCTCGATCACGCCGTCGGTGATCGGACCCGCCGGGAGCATGATCCAGGTGATGGCGGGCGACGCTAGCTGGCGGTCCATTTCCTCGAGCGAGGCCGCGCCAATGGCGCCATCGGCGACAAGCTCGGCAACCGCCTTGGCATCGTGGTCGTAGGCGACCACCTCGTGCCCGCCACGCATCAGCCGCCGCGCCATATTTCCACCCATCCGGCCGAGGCCGACCAGTCCGATGCGCATGCAGTTTCTCCTCAATAGGCGCGGGCGACCGCGAACTCGACCGCTTCGGTCATGGCCGATCGCGCCCGGCCGGCGGGGAATGGGGCTAGGGCGTCGATCGCGCGGCGGCCATAGTGGCGCGCTCGCTCCATTGTGTCGGCCAGCGCGCCGGTTCCTTCGATCAATCGGGTGGCGCGAGCGAGGTCATCGCCCGAGCTGCGCTCGCCCTGCATCGCCGCTTTCCAGAACGCGCGGTCGTCGTCGCTGCCGCGGGCATGGGCGAGGATGACGGGGAGCGTGACTTTGCCGTCGCGAAAGTCGTCGCCCTGGCCCTTGCCCATGGTCGCGGCGTCGGACGAATAATCGATCGCGTCGTCGACCAGCTGAAAGGCGATGCCGAGATTGCGGCCATAGGCTTCGAGCGCGTCCTCGGCCTCTTCGCCAGCTTCGGCGACGACCGGGGCGATGCGGCAAGCGGCGGCGAACAGCGCGGCGGTCTTGGCGCCGATGATGTGGAGGTAATGTTCCTCGCTGGTCTCGACCTGGCGTTGGGCGGTCAGCTGATCGACTTCGCCCTCGGCGATGATGGCGCTGGCGTGGCTCAGAATCTTGAGGACCTTCAGGCTGCCGTCCTCGACCATCAGCTCGAATGCGCGCGAGAACAGGAAATCGCCGACCAGCACGCTCGCCGGATTGCCCCAGATTAGGTTGGCGGCGGTCTTGCCGCGGCGCATTTCGGAGAGGTCGACGACATCGTCGTGGAGCAGGGTCGCGGTGTGAATGAACTCCACCGCGGCGGCGAGCTTGTGGTGGCGCGTACCGGGGTAATCGAGCAGGCAGGCCGACGCGAGCGTCAGCATCGGCCGCATTCGCTTGCCGCCGCCGGCGATCAGGTGCCCGGCGAGCTCGGGGATCAACGCGACCTTGGACTGCATCCGCTCGAGGATCACGCTATTGACCGCATTCATGTCGGCGGCGACCAGCGCCAGCAGTGGGCCCAGCGACGGCGGGCGCTTGTCACCCAGTGCGTGCACGGTGGCGGTCATCGGACGCTGCCCTAGGGAGGTGCGCGAGAGAGAGCAAGCCGCTCTGGTCGAGCGGGTCGAAGCGCTGGCGAGAGAGTAGTTACCAGAAGTGAGCGCAGCTTCGGCAAGGGGCGCCGGCCACTTACCAAATGTGCACGCGCCGCTCGGGCGGCAGATACATTTTGTTGCCGGGCCGGACGTTGAACGCCCTGTACCAGGCGTCGACGTTGCGGACGACGCCGTTGACCCGATAGGCCGCCGGCGAATGGGGGTCGGTCAGCAACTGGTTGCGGACCACGCCTTCGCGGAACTTGGACTGCCAGCTGTAGCCATAGGCGATGAAGAATCGCTGGTCGCCGGTGAGAGCGTCGATAACCGGCGGCTCGCCATGCTTGGCGACGTAGCGGCGATAGGCGGCATAGGCGACCTCCAGTCCGCCAAGGTCGCCGATATTTTCGCCCAGGGTCAGCTCACCCTTGATGTGGGTGCCGGGGATCGGCTCGTAGCCATCATATTGCTTGACCAGGGCGGCGGTCTGGACGCCGTAGGCCTTGGCGCTGGCCGCGGTCCACCAATCGCTCAGGCGGCCGGTGCCGTCGTAGAGCCGGCCTTGGTCGTCGAAGCCATGGCCGATTTCATGCCCGATCGTCGCCCCGATCGAACCATAGTTGGCGGCGGGATCGGCGCGCGGATCGAAGTAGGGGGGCTGGAGAATCGCCGCTGGAAAGGTGATCTGGTTCGTCGAGGGATCGTAATAGGCGTTGTTGGTTTGCGGCAACATGCCCCATTGCGCGCGGTCGACCGGCTTGGGGAACAGCGCGAGCTGGCGCTTTTCCTCGAATTCATGCGCCCGCATGACGTTGCCGAGCAGGTCGCCGCGGGTCACCTTGAGCGTCGAATAATCGATATATTTTACCGGATGCCCGGTGCGCGGGTCGAAGCTGGCAAGCTTGGTTGCCGCTTCCGCCTTGGTCGCGGCGTCCATCCAGCCGCTGTGATCGATCTTGTCCTTCAGCGCGGCACGGATGTCGCTAATGAGCTCGCCCATCTGGCGGTCGCTTTCCGCCGGATAATGGCGTTGGACATAGATATGGCCGACCGCTTCGCCGAGTGAAGCGTTGACCAGGCTGACGCCGCGCTTCCAGCGCGGCCGCTCGGTCGGGACGTCGCGCAGGGTCTTGGAATAGAAATCGAAATTGGCGACGGCGAAGGACTTTGGCAGGTAAGGCGCGCTCGAGCTGGCGAAGCGATAAGCGAGATAGTCTTTCCAATCGTCGAGCGGCTGGCTCGCGACCAGCTTTGCCTCATCGGCGATCGCGCTCTTTTCCTGGACGATGATCGTGCCCGGATTGGTGATGCCCTGCGCCGCGAGGAAACGATCCCAGTCGAAATCAGGGGCGAAGGCCTTGAGCTCGGCCAGCGTCATCGGGTTGGTCGTCGCCTTGGTGTCGCGCGACCGCTCCGGCGTCCAGTGGACCCGGGCGATGGCGGTTTCCAGCGCGATGATGCGGTCGGTCTTGGCCGCGGCGCCGGGAATGCCGGCCAGCGTCTGAATCTTGATCACATAATCGCGATAGGCCTTGCGGAACGCGACATATTTCGGACCAGGCAGCAGATAATAATCGCGCCCCGGCATCCCTAGCCCCGACTGGGTCGCGAACACCGAATAGCGCGTCGGCACGTCCGGATTGGGCGAGAAGAACAGACCGATCGGTGAGGTGTAGCCGGTTGATCCGAACAGCGTTGCCAACTCCGCGCGATTCTTCACCGCGTCGATCCTGGCAAGATAGGGTCGGAGCGGCGCCGCGCCGAGCGCCTCGATCCCGGCCTCGTCCATGAAACTGGCGTAGAAATCGCCAACTTGCTGACCGGAAAGACCATTCGCCGCGGGATTGTGAGCCTGATCCTCGATGATCGAGCGAACGTCCTTTTCGATCTGATCGTTGAGCACGGAGTCGATGCCGACGAACGTGCGATCGGCCGCGATCTCGGTGCGTTTGGACCAGGCGCCGTTGACGTAGGCGAAGAAATCATCGCCCGGATTGACCGCGCCATCCATCGCCGCCGGATCGATGCCCCAGCTGCCATAGGCCGGCTCGGCCGATTGCCCCGGCGCGGCGGTGGCCAGCGCAAGCGCAAGGGCGCCCAGGCTGGCCAGACAAGAAATGCGGCGAATCATCGGTTTCATTCCTTTACCAGACGTGGACACGCTGTTCAGGCGGCAGGTAGAGCTTGTCACCCGGCTGGACGTTGAACGCGGCGTACCAGGGGTCGAAATTGCGAACGATTCCGTCGACCCGATATTTGGCGGGGCTGTGGGGATCGGTCAGCAGACGCTGGCGCGAGGCCTCGTCGCGGATCTTGCTCTGCCATGCTTGCGCGAAGGCGATGAAGAAGCGTTGGTTTCCGGTGAGTCCGTCGATCACCGGCGGCTCGCCGTGGGCCGCGACATATTTGCGATAGGCGCCGTAGGCCGCCTCGATTCCCCCGAGGTCGCCGAGATTCTCTCCCAGCGTCAGCTTGCCATTGACGTGCAGGCCGGGGATCGGTTCATAGCTGTCGAATTGCTTGGCGAGCATCGCCGCCCGGTCGGTGTAGGCCTTGGCGGTCGCCGGGGTCCACCAGTCGCGATATTTGCCGGCGGCGTCGAACTTGCGCCCCTGGTCGTCGAAGCCATGACCCATTTCGTGGCCGATGACCGCACCGATCGCGCCATAGTTGAGCGCCGGGTCGGCGTTGGGGTCGAAATAGGGCGGTTGGAGAATCGCCGCGGGGAAAGTGATCTGATTCTGAAACGGGCTGTAATAGGCGTTGACCGTCTGCGGCGTCATTCCCCACAGCGACCGGTCGACCGGATTGGGCAGTCGCGACAGTTGTAGCGCCCAGTCGAATTTGGCCGAGCGCAACGAATTGCCGAGCACGTCGCCGCGCTTCACCATCATCGACGAATAATCGATGTATTTTTGGGGATGGCCGGTGCGCGGATCGAACGCGGCAAGCTTGGCCAGCGCTTCGGTGCGGGTGGCCTCGTCCATCCATTTGGCGGCGCTGATCCGTTCCTGGTAGGCTGCGCGCAAATTGGTGATCAACTCGGCCATTTGGGCATCGCTCGTGGCCGGATAGTGGCGCTCCACATAGATTTGCCCGACGCCCTCGCCGAGCGCGCCGTTGACCAACTGGACGCCGCGCTTCCAGCGGTCGCGCTGCTGGGCGACTCCGTTCAACTGTTTCGAATAAAAATCGAAGCGGGCGGTGTCGAGCGCCGTGCTGAGCGCGGCGGCATGGTCGCTAGCAAAGCGGAACGCCATCCATTCCTTCCAGGTCGACAGCGGTACGCTCGCGAGCAGCTTGCCGGCGCCGGCGACGGCGCTGGTTTCCAGGACGTAGACGGTGCCGATATTGCCAAGCCCGCTGGCCTTGAGCGTCGGGACCCAGGCGAACTGCGGCGCCAGCGCGGTCATCTTCGCACGGTCCATCCGATTGAGGATCTTGGACAGGTCGCGGCGTTCGGCGGCCGGCCATTGCGCCTCGGACAGCGCGGTCTCCAGCGCGATGATCCGGTCGGCCGAGGCTACGCCGCCGGAGAGGCCGGCGAGTTGCTGTATGGTCTGGATATATTGGCGGTAAGCGGCGCGGTAGCCGACCATCTTGGGTTCGGGTGACAGATAATATTCGCGGCTAGGCAGGCCCAGCGTCGCTTGACCGACAGCGGCGACATATTCCTTGGGGTTGGACGGGTTGGGGAGGATGCCGACATCGATCGGCGCTGCATAGCCCTGCTCGACGAACAGGCCCAGCAACTGACTGCGGGTCTTCACCGCCTTGATACGGGCGAGATAGGGTTTCAGCGGGGCCGCGCCGAGCTTGTCCATCGTCGGGACGTCCATCCAGCTGCCGTAGGTATCGCCGACCTGCTGCGCGAGGCGCGACCCGGTCGGGTTGTCGGCAAGCTCCTCGACGATCGCGCGGACCTGAGCCTCGGCCTGGTCGGAGACTACTACGCCGACCCCGGCGCCGGCGCGGTCGGGCGCAATCGGGGTGCGCTTGTCCCAGCCGCCGTTGACATAGGCCCAGAAGCCGTCGCCGGGCTTGACCGAGCTATCCATCGCCGAGGCGGCATAGCCCCAAGTGCCGTAGGCCGGCTTGACCGGCTGAGCGGCAGCGGGAAGCGCGGAAAAGGCGATGGCAAGGCTGGCGCCGCTGGCGAGCAGCGCGGTACGAATAGTCATGATGTCAGTCCCCTAGGAAGATGCCCCGACCATGGCGGCGATCCGCCTGTTCGCAAAGGATTTTCGACGAACGGCGGTCGCTCACCCGACTGGCAGATCGAGCCGTACCATCAGACCGCCGAGATCCTCGCTTTCGTCGAGCGATACGCGGCCCGAATAAATTTCGGCAACATCGCGCACAATGGCCAAGCCGAGGCCGGTGCCGGGCTTGCCGGTGGTGTCGAGCCGCTTGCCGCGCGTGAACAACTCATCGCGCTCCGACTGTGCAATGCCGGGTCCATCGTCTTCGACCAGGATCGCGACCATCCCGCCGGCGGGCGGCTCGACCGTGACGAACACCCGGCCGCCGCCATATTTGGCAGCATTCTCAACCAGATTGCCGAGCATCTCGTCCAGATCCTGCCGCTCAACGCGGACCTGCGCTTTGCGGTCGCCGGCGATGTCGACCGTCGCCTGATGATAAAGGGTCGAGACCGCGCGTTGAACTGGCTCGACGCTGTCCCACACCCGGGTGCGTGCCTGGGCCGAGGCGCGACGGCCGATGGCGCGGGCGCGGGCGAGGTGGTGGTCGACCTGGCGGCGCATCGCCGAGGCTTCGCGGATCACCGTCGTGTCGAGATCGGGGCTATGGGCGGTCGCGGCGTTGGTGATGACGGTCAGCGGGGTCTTCAGCGCATGGGCGAGATTGCCGGCGTGGCGGCGCGCCTCTTCGGCCTGGGCTTCGGAGTGGGCGAGCAGCTCGTTGATTTCGTCGACCAGCGGATTGATCTCGCGCGGAAAATCATCGGCGATGCGGGTCTGCGTGCCTGACCGGATGGCGGCGACCTCGCGCCGCACCCGCCGTAGCGGCCACAAACCATAAATCGCCTGCAGCGCGGCGAGGAACAGCAGGCCAAGACCGAGCGCGGCAAAGCTTCGTACCAGGATCGATCGCAATTCGAGGATCTGCCCGTCGATCGCGTCGCGCGATTGCGCAACTTGAAAGCGCCAGCGGACTTTCGATCCGGGAAGGACCACGTCGCGTTCGAGGATGCGCAGCGGCTCGCCGGAAAACTCGCCGCTGTCGCGCTTGTGCAAACTGTTGTCCTGATGCCCGGCATCGACCGTCAGGCGGCGGTCCCACAACGAGCGGCTGGGGAAGGTCTCCTGCCCCGCGCCGCTGATCTGGAAATAAGCGCCCGAATAGGGTTCCAGGAAGCGCTGGTCGGCGGGCGGGCGGATGAAGCGCACGCCGTCGGGTCCGATTTCCGACGCGGCGATCATAGCCTTCAGCACGAATTCCAGCTGAGCGTCGAAATTCTCAACGATCGAGCGCGACAGCACCCGGTCGAGCGCGTAGCCGCCGATCAGCAGCAGCACGCCGATCCAGATCGCGGCGACGCCGATCATGCGCCGGGTCAGCGATCCGCCGCGGTGCGCCCTGACCTCCACCGCCTCCTCCGCCGCCTCGATTACGGGGGCGGCGTCGTTCAAGCGCCTGGATCCTCTAGGCTGTAGCCGAGCCCGCGGATGGTGGTGATGGTGTCGGCGCCCAGCTTCTTGCGGATGCGCGTCACGAACACTTCGATGGTGTTGGAATCGCGGTCGAAATCCTGGTCATAGATATGCTCGATCAGCTCGGTGCGGCTGACCACCTTGCCCTTGTGGTGCATCAGGTAGCTGAGCAATTTATACTCCTGCGCGGTCAGCTTTACCGGCTCGCCTCCCTTGCTGACCTTGCCCGAACGGGTGTCGAGGCGGATGTCGCCGGCGATCAATTCGCTCGACGCATTGCCCGAGGCGCGGCGGATTAGCGCCCGCAGCCGGGCGATCAGCTCCTCGGTCTGGAACGGCTTGGCGAGGTAATCGTCCGCGCCGGCGTCGAGGCCTGCCACCTTGTCCGACCAGCTGTCGCGCGCCGTCAGGACCAGCACTGGCATGCTTTTGCCCTCCTTGCGCCAGCGATCGAGCACGGTCAGCCCATCGACTTCGGGCAGGCCCAAATCGAGCACAACCGCGTCGTAATTCTCGGTCTGGCCCAAATAATGGCCATCCTCGCCGTCGGTGGCGAGATCGATCGCATAGCCCGCGCCCTCAAGCGTCGAGCGCAGCTGGCGGCCAAGATTGGGTTCGTCCTCGACGATGAGCACGCGCATGAAATTTCCTTCGAAATTCGTTTCGCCTCTACAACACGCGCGAAGCTGAACGGTTGCTTGGGCAGGCGCAAGCCGGGAATGGCGATGGGGCCGCCCCTCCCTTGCAGGGGAGAGGATTGAGGGGTGGGTAGAACGGTGGTGAAGTGCCACAAGATCGGCGAGAAAGACGGTTCGCTTCGCTCACCACCCACCCCAGCCCCTCCCTGAAGAAGGGAGGGGTGGAAGTTAGGGCCACAAAACCACGCCGGACCGGGACCGGCGGGGAAAGCCCGGCACAATCGAGGGTTTGTAGGACAGGGAAAATCGAAGCGTGCCACTTGTCTGCTTTAGGTGGAAAGCGGACGTTAGCACAGTTCATCCTTAGGGTTTTCCCCGAACGTCTCGATGAGCGGGCATCCGGCGTCATCTCCCACGTTGCAAGCTCGAACGGTCGTTGCCAGAGTGCGCTCCATCCGACGAAGATCAGCGATGCGCGATCGCACGTCGTGCAGGTGGGCGGCGGCGAGGTCGCGGGCTTCGGCGCAGCTTTCGTGCCCGCCTGCCGCGAGGTCGAGCAATGCGCGCACCTCCTTGATCGAGAAGCCCAGTTCGCGCGATCGGCGGACAAAGCCAAGTCGCGCGACATCTGTCCCGCCGTAGGAACGGTAGCGGCCTTGCCGAAGCGCCACCGGTAGCAAACCGATCCGTTCGTAATAGCGAATGGTTTCGATGTTCGCTCCGGTGCGCTGGGACAGTTGGCCTATGGTGAAGGACGGCGATGGCATCGATCTTGCTTTCAAAAAACAAATCGCTTGAGTCTGTAGCTGCTACAGACGGTAAGAGACCATTTGAGCAATCTCAAGGAGTTCTCGATGGCCGAAGTTTCATTCGTGGACCGTAGTCTGCCAGCACCGCCGGCCAAGGCTTCCGGTTCGGCGCTTCTAACACTCGGCGGACTCGCTGCCGCGTTCGGCGTCGCTGCCTGTTGTGCCCTTCCGCTCCTTCTGATCAGCCTGGGCCTCAGCACCGCCTGGCTAGGGGAGGTCGCGTCGGTCGCCGCGCCGAACCGGGCCCCGCTTCTAGCGTTTGCCGCGCTGGCTCTCGCCGGGGGGGCTATCCTTTTATGGCGGCAACAGCGTCACGCGGCGAATTGCGGTCCAAATGGAGTGTGCGCGCCACTGGCAGTGCGAGTCCTGACGCTCGTCGGCCTAATCGTCGGCGTGCTGCTGCTGATTGCGGGCTATCTCTATGCCTGATGCAGCGCCAATCCTCCAATCGACTATAACCTGCCCGAAGTGCGGGCACTCGGCGGTTGAAACCATGCCGACCGACGCCTGCCAGTTTTTTTACGACTGCACTGGATGCGGCGTTCTGCTCCGCCCGAAACGAGGCCATTGCTGCGTCTTCTGCTCCTACGGAAACGTGCCCTGCCCTCCTATCCAGGCGGATGGTTCCGGGGCGGCGTGCTGCTAATCCGCGCATCGCATGGAGACTAGCATGAGCGAGCCCTATGACCTGATAGTGATCGGCTCGGGCACTGCCGCCCAAGTTGCAATTGCTCGCGTTCGCGAAAGGGGCTGGCGTGTCGCGGTCATTGACCATCGACCGTTCGGCGGAACCTGCGCGCTTCGCGGATGCGATCCGAAGAAGATGCTCGTCAGCGGCGAAGAGGCAATCGATGCCGCGCGTCGAATGCATTCGCACGGCGTTTATGGTGAAGTGCGTCTTGATTGGCCAAGCTTAATGAGATTCAAGCGAAGCTTCACTGCCCCGATCCCGGCAAAACAGGCCCGACATTATTCCGATCTTGGGGTGGACGCATATCAGGGTCTCGCTCGTTTCGCCGAACCGGACCGCATCGAGATCGGAGGACGCGAGCTTGTCGGGCGCCACATTCTCATTGCCACTGGTGCAAGTCCCGGGCCGCTCGGCATTGCCGGAGAAGAACTAGTCTCGACCAGCGACGAGTTTCTTGAACTTGAATCGCTCCCGCGCCGCATCGTCCTAATCGGCGGCGGCTATATCGCTGCCGAGTTTTCCCACCTTGCCGCCAGAGCTGGGGCGCAAGTAACGATCATCCAGCGCGGTGCGCGACTGCTGCCTCAATTTGATGAAAGTCTGGTCGGGTGGCTTATGCCGTCATTCGACGCACTCGGCATTACCGTTCACACTGGCTTCACCGCCGACAGCGTCAGGCAAACTGAAGAGGGGCTAACGGTGCGCGCGACCTCCCCGAATGGATCGCAAATCGCGGTCACTGCGGATCTCGTAATTCACGCCGCCGGGCGCGTCCCCGAACTTGCTTCACTCAACCTCGCGGCAGGTGAAGTTGCCGTTGATCAGGGTCGGCTCAGATTGACCCCCGGCCTGCAAAGCGTATCGAACCCGCGCGTCTACGCGGCGGGTGACGCCGCCCGAAGCGGACCGCCGCTGACGCCCGTGTCCAGCCACGACGCGAAGGTCGTTACCGCGAACATGCTCGACGGTGCAGACGCTCGCCCCAACTACCACGGGGTGCCGAGCGTCGCCTTTACCGTGCCACCAATCGCTTCGGTCGGACTTAGCGAAGCCGATGCGCATGCCAAAGGACTTGGGTTTAAGGTGAACGCCGCGTCCGTTCCCAAGTGGTTCACCGCCCGGCGCCTAAATGAGCCGGTCTATGGCTACAAAGTTCTCATAGAAGAGAATACCGGCGTTATCCTCGGGGCGCACCTCGTAGGGCCAAGCGCGGATGAGGTGATCAATCTATTCGCCTTGTCGATACGAAGCGGACTGACTGCCGAATCCCTTCTCGACACCATGTTCGCATATCCAACTGCCGCCTCCGACGTCGGCTACATGCTCGCTTGAGCTTGCCACTGAACGTCCGCATGGGTCGCTAGCGGACGCCGCGTCGTCTAAGCAGGCAGCGGACTCTTACCGGTCCGACTTGCCGATGATCCGCCCGGTGGCGGCGTCGACGTCGACCCAGATGACCCGGCCTTCCTGCATGAATTTGAGGCGATAGCTGCGGCCGCGGAATTCGGGGCCGAGGTAGTCGGCGCCATTCATGTGCGGCATTACCTTGCGCTCGATCTGGGGGAGCGGGATGGCGCGACCCTCCTGAGTGGCGCGGAAGGCGCGGTCCTGGTCGCGCGGGCGATCGTTCAAGGCAAGCTGGACGCCGGCGCCCGGCGGTCTGAGGGCGAGCGCCGGGGTAGCGGCGGCGAACGCGCAGGCGGCGAGGGCAAGTGTACGGTACAGGCTCATTGGCAAATCTCTTTTAAGATGCCCCTTCCTAAGTGCATGCCATTGAACGGGTTATGAATAGTCGCGCTGCGTCCTGTTCAGGGTGACGACCGCTGGATGCTACGCTAGGGCCCGCGCAATGGCACCCCCTATTTTATCGTACGAGAACCTCGGCCTCGTTCAGGGCGAAGGGTGGCTGTTCCGCGAGATCGACGTGCATGTGGCTCCGCGCGATCGGCTGGCGCTGATCGGGCGCAACGGGGCGGGCAAGACGACATTGCTCAAATGCCTCGCGGGATCGATTGAGACCGACCAGGGGGGGCGCAAGATCGTGCCGGGGACGCGGGTCGTGCTGCTCGAGCAGGATCCGGCGATGATCGCCCATCGGACGCTGGAGGAATGGGTGCTGGCCGGGGACGATGCGCCGACCGCGCACGAGGCCGCCGCGATCGCCGACCAGATCGGCATCGACCTTGGCCGCGAGGTAGCCAGCGCGAGCGGCGGCGAACGGCGGCGCGCCGCGATCGTGCGGGCGCTGGCGCAGGGGCCGGACGTGCTGCTGCTCGACGAGCCGACCAACCATCTCGATCTGGCCGCGATCGACTGGCTCGAGCAATGGCTCGGCCGCTTCAAGGGCGCGTTCATCGTTATCAGCCACGATCGCACGTTTTTGGCGAGGCTGACGAAAAGCTGTCTGTGGCTCGATCGCGGGACGTTGCGGCGGGCCGAGATCGGGTTCGGTGGGTTCGATGCCTGGACCGAGGCGGCCTATGCCGAGGAGGAGCGCGCGGCAAACAAACTCGACGCCAAATTGAAGCTGGAATTGCACTGGCTGCAGCGCGGGGTGACTGCGCGGCGGCGGCGCAACCAGGGGCGGTTGGCCAAGCTGCACGAAATGCGGGCGCAACGCGCGGCGATGCTCGGGCCGGCGGGCGCGGCCAAGCTCGGGCTGGCCCGGGATGATGTGAAGACCAAGACAGTGATCGACGCGGAGCATGTGTTCAAGTCGTTTGCCGAACGGCCGATCATCAAGGATTTCACCTTGCGAATTCAGCGCGGCGACCGGATCGGCGTGGTCGGGGCCAACGGGACCGGCAAGACGACGTTGCTCAAGCTGCTGACCGGCGAATTGCAGCCCGACGCCGGCAAAGTGACGCTCGCCAAGACCCTCGACGGCATCGTCATCGACCAACAGCGCAAGCTGATGGAGCCGCAGCGCCGCGTGCGCGACGTGCTGGCGGAGGGTGGCGACTGGATCGAGGTGCGCGGGGTCAAGAAGCACATCAAGGGCTATCTGAAGGAATATCTCTTCTCGCCCGAGCTGACCGAGGCGCCGGTCGGCACGCTGTCGGGCGGCGAGCGATCGCGGCTGCTGCTCGCTCGTGAGTTCGCAAGGGCGTCGAACTTGCTGGTGCTCGACGAGCCGACCAACGACCTCGACCTCGAAACGCTCGACCTGCTGCAGGAAGTGATCGCCGATTATGATGGCACCGTCCTGATCGTCAGCCACGACCGCGATTTCCTCGACAAGACGGTGACCGTGACGCTCGGCCTCGACGGGTCGGGCACGGTGGATATCGTCGCCGGCGGATATGAGGATTGGGTCAAGCGACGCGCTGTGCCAACTCGTACCCCGGCGAAGGCCGGGGCCCAGGGCGCTGCGCAAGCAGCGCCTTCCGGCGCTCCTGGACCCCGGCCATCGGGGTCCCCGCAAAGTAGTGCTTTGCGGGGTGCCCCTGCGCCGGGGAACAATAAGAAGCTATCGTTCAAAGACCAGCGCGACCTCGACCGCCTGCCGGGCGAAGTCGACCGCCTCGAACGCGAAATCGCCGAGGCGGAGACCGCACTTCACGACCCCGATCTGTTCATGAAGCACCTCGAAAAATTCGCCGCCCTGACCAAGGCAATCGACGCCAAACGAGCGGAGAAAGACGCTGCGGAGGAAAGGTGGCTGGAGGTTGTTGAATTGGTGGAGGGCCTAAAGCTTTAGGCGGAGGCAGCTTTCGACCCATTGCGGACATTAGCTTCGGCATCTTAAGAAGAGCCCATGGGAAAGGCGCTAACCGTGGTGTCCGTTCTGGCGTTCCTAGCATGGTCAGTGCTAGTGATCGTTGGGTAATCGGACTTTTCCACAGGAGCCTCGACGGCCGTGGTATTGTAGCGTTCTGCTTGTATCTTGCTGGTCTAAGCGCTTCAGTTTGAATTGGTTTTTTCTCGGTTGGGCGACTGTCAGTGAGAACCGCTTTCCTGGCACAGATAGCCCTATTGGCGTTCGGGATGTTTATCCTAAGCGGCGGTTTGCTTTTATTGGGCTTCGTCTTGTTCGGCTAGCGACCGTTTTCCCCCAAAGCGGACATTAGCCGTCGGATCTCATGGTCGCCTCGCCAGGATGATCAGCACCACCCCCACCACCGCCAGGATCACGCCGCGCATCGCCCAGGGGCGTTGGTCGAGCATGAAGCTGAAGGCGGGCCAATGGATATAGCCCAACCCCTGACCGATCCACAGCAGGCCCATCAGCAGGGCGGCGATTCCGGCGATCAAAAGCAACGTTTTCACCAGACGACCCCGCCATCAGCTCTCGGGTGGCTCTCCTCCCCGGAGCTTGGTCGGGGAGGGATTAAGCCCGCCGCGATCTCTCCGCGATGCGCCGCTCCAAAATCGTCAGCGGCATCGCGCCTTCCTTCAGTATTTCGTGAAACTGCTTGATGTCGAACTTTGCACCGAGAGTCTTTTGCGCCTGCTCACGCGCCCGCGTCCAGGCGATGTGGCCGATCTTGTAGCTGCACGCTTGGCCGATCTGGGTGCAGTAGCGCTCGACCTCGCGCTGCGAGCGGGGGTGGGCGAAGCCGGTGGTGGCGATCATATAATCGGTCGCTTGCTCGCGGCTCCAGCGCTTGGTGTGGAGGCCAGTGTCGATCACCAGCCGGGCGGCGCGGAACAGGAAGGATTGCAGATAGCCGGCGCGCTCGATGTCCCGATAGGCGCCAAGCTCGTCGGCGAGTTGCTCCGAATAAAGCGCCCAGCCCTCCGAATAAGCCGAGAAGCCGCCGATCTTGCGCAGCGTCGGAATATCCTTCGATTCCTGCGCCAGACTGATCTGGAGATGGTGGCCGGGGACGCCTTCATGATAAGTGAGCGACGGCAGCGAATATTTCGGCCAGTCGCCGGTGTCCTTCAGGTTGATGAAGTAGATCGCCGGGCGCGAACCGTCGAGCGCGGCGCGGTTGTAATAGCCGTTTGACGCGCCGTCCTGGATTTCGGGCGGGACGCGGCGAATTTCCAGCGGTTGGGTCGGCAGGGTGGCGAAGTCGCGTGGTAAGCGCTCATACATCGCTTTGACGCCTTGGTTGAGTCCGGCGATTAGTGCGGCGCGGCCGGCGTCGTCGTTGGCGTAGAGCTGCGCTGGGGAGACGTTGAGCGCGGCCAGCCGCTCGCCGACCGTGCCTTTGGTATAGCCGGCGCCCTTGAGGATGGAGTCGAGCTTCGCGCTCAACTCGGCAACCTGGGCTAGGCCGAGCTTGTGCACTTCGTCCGGGGTGAATTTGGTGGTCGTCGCCTGTTCGAGCGCGGCGGCGTAGATCGCGTCGCCCTGGGGCAGGCGCCAGGCGCCGTCGCCGGCCTTGGTGGTCGGGCGCAGCCGCTCCATCAGCGCGATCTGGCGGTCCAATGCGGGATAGATAGAGCCGCCGACGATCGCCGCGGCGCGGCGCCGCCAGTCGCCCGGAATATTCTTTTCGGCGGTACGGCCGACGATCGAATCGACCATCGTGTTTTGCTCGGGGGAAGCGGCGCGCAGCTTCTTCATCTGGCCGAGCGTCAGGTCTATCGACCAGCCGGGCGCGAGGAAGCCACGCGCGGCCTGGGCGCGCTGTTCCTGGCTGTCGTTATCGAGCGATTTCCCGACTAGCGACAGGCGCGACAGATAGGCTTCGGCGTCGGCCGCGTTGTTGATCGTGTGCGCGGTGTTGAGGAAGTCGGGGGTCGCGAAATAGGAGCCGCCCTGCTGCATGATAGGATAGGGGCGCTGAACCGAATCAATGCCGAACTTGCCCGCCGCGACCGTGTCGCTTTCAATCTGATATAGGACGACGTCGCGGTTGAGGCGGCCGGCGTCGCTTAGCGTGGCCGGCGCGACGGCGCGGATCGCGGCGATATTCCGGCGCGCGATGGCCAAATCTTCGCTCCGCGCGGCCGCGATCGGCCGGACGTCGAGCTTTGCTTTCAGGTCGGCGTTGGCGCCCTTGTCGAGGCCCAGCGAACTGGCCAGCTCGGGCGAGCGACGGACGCGGTCCTGGAAGATGTCTTTAAAAAGAGCGTTGAGTTTCGCATCGCCGCCGGCCTTGGCAGCGGGCTTGGCAGGGGCGGCGAGCGACGGAGCCGACGAGACGGCGAGGCCGGCGACCGAAGCGCTGCTGACGGTCAGGAAGGAACGTCGATCCATTCGAAAACTCCGCAAAAACTAATATGCCGACCTTAGGGGCTGGCGGCGAAGCGGCAAGTTCGTTGGTCGAAACCAGCCGCCCGTTGGGAGCTGTTGGCCGACGCTAGGCACCAATCGCTACCGGTTGCGAGGCCGAAGTGCGACCTTGATGGAGCCGACATCGACCTGGACGGCGACGACGTCGAGCTTGGCTGCGTCGAACATCTGCTGATATTCCCACAGCTCGAAACTCTGCTCATTAACTCCCTTGCCAAGCTCCTTGAGATATTCCGGGTTGAGGGTTTCGAGATGCACATGGCCGATCGGCTCGCACATCAAGCAGATCAATCCGTCGTCGGTCACGAAATCACGCAAGTGCGAAAGCAACCCGATGGGATCCGGAAAGTGATGGAAGGTAGCGAACAGGACCAGCATGTCGATCGAGCGCCGCGGCAGCGGCAGCGCCATGCCGTCGGCGACGATGAACTCTACATCGCTGTCGGTCCCCTCGCGGATGAGCTTACCAACGATCATCCCATAGGGGTCGACATCGACATTATATTTGTGCGGCGCATCCAAATGATCGATCATCGGATTGGCGTTGCCGCCCAGTTCCAGAACGTGCTCGACCGGGCGATCGAAAAGCGTGTCGCGCCATTCGGCCAGCAGGCGGACGGCTTCGTAATGATCCTCCATATAGTCGAACTGGCGACCGGTCCGCTTCCATTTGGGGTCATGGACGGTGGCCCGCCACCAGCCGATTTTGACCTTGAATATGACCGATGTCTGCTCGAACCAGGAGACGTCCTCCTGCAAGGCTCGAATGCGGAGCTTATACGACCCGGTCTTTGCCGGCGTGTCGATGAACACCGGAAGGGTGACCGAGCGTCCGGGAAGCAGGTCATCGAACAGTTCGGTGCGCTTGCCTTCATATTCGACCCCGCGCGCATCGATCCAGCGATACGACAACAAGAACGGGTTCGCGCCATTCGACGACAAGGTCGACGCGCCGTCGTTATGGACCCGGACATTGACGCTGCAGCACGTGCCGCGGACCAACCTCGAGATGTTGAAAATCGAGGATATCCTGGCCGAAGGCGCGACGTTTATCGGGATTGGGACCTCGGCCTTTTCCTGACCCATTTTAAGCGCGCGGTGCAGCCCTTCGTGCGACGCGGCAACGCGGCCCAGGAATTGGTCGGCCTCGGTCTGAATCCAGTCTTCGACAAAGGAGAATTTCTGGTTGAACGCCCGCTCGAGGACGGCTCGGCGCGATTGATGCAGGCAGAGCGCGTCCAGCAGCTGATCGATAACCGACGGAGCCAACGGCTCGGTCCGTGGCTGGACTTTCACTCCCTGGACGACGACCGCGACACCGCCGACGACAGGGTAGATGTCGCCGCGATCGGACTTTAATTGGCCATTGTCTTCGTGCAACGGGCCGCCATGGGCGGGGCAGACAAGTTTGATTGACGCCATTCGCTTAAATCTACCCAAACAAGCCCGATTTCACGCGACCAGAAAGCTGCTGCTCAGCAACCAAGGGGAAGGCCCTGGCCGGGAGCGGCGACGGCGTAGGATGAGAGAGAGCAATAGGCAATCGGATGCCGCGGGTTACCTGGTCATCCGTTTCAACCGCGACTAGCTCCGCTTACGCGCTCAGCTGATATTGCTTGATCAGGTCGTAGAGGGTCGGGCGGCTAATGCCGAGCAGCTTGGCGGCGCCGGAGATATTGTGTTCGGTGCGCATCAGCGCGTGATGAATGGCACGCCGGTCGGCGACTTCGCGGGCGGCGCGCAGGTTGATGGGGAGCGGCTCGGCGCTGCCCTCGCGTGCCAGCGGCAGGTCGAGGTCGGCGGCGCCGATCAGCTTGCCGTCGGCCATGATGACCGCGCGCTTGAGGCGGTTTTCCAGCTCGCGGACATTGCCCGGCCACGGATAGGCGTCGATCGCCTCGGCCGCGTCGGGGGCGAGGCCTTGCACCTTGGGGTTCATCTCACGCGAATAGAGATTGACGAAATGGCGGGCGAGCAGCAGCGCGTCGCCGGCGCGCTCGGCAAGGCTCGGGATTTTGACCACGATTTCGGCCAGGCGGTAGTAAAGGTCTTCGCGAAAGCGGCCGTCGCCGGTCATCGCGTCCAGATCCTGGTGAGTCGCCGAGACGATCCGCGTGTTGACCGAAATCGGCGCGCGCCCACCGATCCGCTCGATCACCCGCTCCTGGAGGAAGCGCAGCAGCTTGACCTGGAGCGGGAGCGGGATGTCGCCGACCTCGTCGAGGAACAGCGTGCCGCCTTGGGCCAGTTCGATCTTGCCGGGCGTCGTCTTGACCGCGCCGGTGAAGGCACCGCGCTCATAACCGAACAGTTCGGCCTCGAGCAGGTTTTCGGGGATGGCGGCGCAGTTGATGGCAACGAACTCGCCCTTTCCGCGCGGCGATTTTTCATGGACCGCGCGGGCGAGCAATTCTTTGCCGGTGCCCGATGCGCCGAGCAGCATCACCGAGACGTCGGCGGTGGCGACGCGTTCGATAGTCCGGGCGACCTTGAGCATTTCAGGGGCGGCGCTGACCATCGATCCGAGCACCGTCGCGGCGCCGCCGCCCGAGGTTTCGAGCTGAAGATTCTCCTGCTCGATGTCGTGAAGGTGGAAGGCGCGGGAGACGATCAGGCCAAGCTCGTCGATGTCGACCGGCTTGCGGTAGAAATCATAGGCGCCGAGCGCGATCGCCTTCAGCGCGCTTTCGCGGGCGCCGTGGCCCGAGGCGACGATCACCTTGACGTCGGGCTTGAGCGCGACGATCTCGGTTAGGGTGGCGAACCCTTCGCTGGTGCCGTCGGGATCGGGCGGCAGGCCGAGGTCGAGCGTGACCACCGACGGCTCGTGCAGCCGCACCATCTCGATCGCCTGCTTGCGCTCGCCGGCGACGATCACGCGATAGCCCTCATAGGCCCACTTCAGCTGGCGCTGCAGCCCTTCGTCGTCCTCGACGATGAGGAGCACGGGCAGGTCGAGCTTGTTGTCGGGCGCGTTGGTCATGCGGACTTCCGTTGCGGCTGTGCCCGCGCGAGGGGCAGGGTGATGGTGAAGCAGCTGCCCTCGCCGGGGCGGCTTTCGACGGTCAGGCGGCCGCTCATCGCGGCGATGAGGCTGCGGGCTTCGAACGCGCCGACGCCGAAACCCCCGGCTTTGGTCGAGGCAAACGGCTCAAACAGGCGGGTGCGGACAAAGTCGGCATCCATGCCGCTGCCGGTGTCGGCGACGATGATTGCAACGCCGTGGGCGCGGGCGGCCATGCGGATGGTGACCGGCTGGTCTGGGGCGCTCGCGTCGACCGCGTTCTGTAGCAGATGGCCGATCGCCTGGTCGAGCAGCAGCGGGTCGGCCATCGCCCATTGGTCGCCCTTGCCGAGCAGGCGGATGTCATGGTCGCGGCGCTTGGCGGCAATGGTCGCTGCGATGAGCGGCAGCAACTCAACCGGTTCGGGCCGAGCCGGGCGCTGGTCGGCTTGTGGCGCGAGCCGGGCGAGCAAATCGTTCATCTTGCCGACCGAGCCCTTAAGCGTCGCCACCATGTCGGTGCGGAACTCGGCATTATCGGCATGGCGCTCGGCATTGCGAGCAAGCAGCGACAGTTGGCTGACCAAATTCTTCACGTCGTGGAGGATGAAGGCGAAGCGGCGGTTGAAATCCTCGAACCGCTGGGCGTTCATCAATGCTCGCTGGCCATGCGCTTCGGCCAGGCTTGAGGCGGCTTGCCGACCGGCGGTGCGCAGCAGGTCGAAATCCTCCCAGTCGAGCGGGCGGCGATAATCGGGCGCGGCAAGCAGAACGAGCCCGACCAGGCGCTCGTCGTGGATCAACGGCACGCCAGTCCACGCCTGTTCCTCGCCGAGTAGCGCTTCGGGCACGCCCATTTCCTGGTCACGGGGAACGGCCCAGCCGCCGGAATGGGCGTCGAAATCGATGATCCGCCCTTCGGCCCCGACCGAGAGCCAGAACGACAGCGCTTCGGCGCCCGGGATGGCGGCACCGGGGTTGGCGCTGCCGGTCCAGTTCCAGCTGGCGGCGGGCTCGATAATGCCATTGTCGTCGGCGATCAGCAGCAGGCCGCCGGGCGCGTCTAGAATGTCCGCAAACGCCTTGATCACCCGCTGGCCGAGCGGCGCGGCCGATGGGCCACTGGCGCCGACGGTTTCGGTGAAGCGCAGCCATTCGGTGCGATAGTCGTAGCGATGCTCGAACAGATGCTTGGCGATCTTGACCTTTGCCCAACCCCGCGCGCGGCTCGACGGTAGCAGAACCATCGCCGCCACCGTCATTGCCGCCAGGAGCGTGACCAGCAGCGCGCGGGTGAGGTCGAAGCCGGTGCCGCGCAGCGCGGTGACGAGCACCGCCATCACCGCGAAATAAGCGCAGATAGCGAGCAGCGACAGGCTCTGGAAGGTGGCGGCGCGCGACAGGCGGATGCGCCAGCCTTCGCCTTGGCTACCGCCGATCGCGAACAAAGGGACGGTCAGCGCGAGGACCAGCCCGCGCCAGTCGAACAGTCCCTTGGCGGACGAAGGGTCGAAATAAGCGATGGTGTAGAGGTTGAGGTCGTAAGCCCACATGATCGCCAGGGCGAGCATGGCCAGGCGAATTCCGCTGCGGCTGGCGGGCGCGGCCTGGCCGTAGAGGTTGTGGACCAGCACCAGCGATCCGGCGGCGGCGGTCAGGCGCAGGACGATGGCGGTGACGACCAGCGCGCTGCCGCTGCTGATCGTGCTGGTGTCGACGAACAAGGGCAGCGCGTCGACCATCAGCTGCAGCCCGAGAACTCCGGCGACCGCGGCATAGACCGGCTTGACCCCACGCTGCCGCTCGTGCCCGGCGTCGATCTCGGCCAGGCGGTAGAGGACGCCGACCCAGACCAGGTTGCGTGCGGTTTCGGCGTAGGCGGCGAGCATGGTGGTCGGGGTCATCGCGGTCAGCCACGCCCAGCAGCCGGTCAGCGCAAAGGCAGCGAGCAGCATCCGCTGGCCGCTCTGGGCGATGCCGCGCCTCAACTCCCACAAGGTGAGCGAAGCGAACAGCGCCGCGGCGAGCGCGTGCGTCCAGAAGGCGATTAGCGCCTCCATCAGCCGTTTAGTGTAAAAGCTACCGACATTCCCACAGGTGTCGCAAAATTTTACAAACAAATGCTGAACGCTGGCGTAAAGGCCGCGTTTACGCACGGAGACTTGCATGAGCTTATCGAATGGGTGGCGGCCGATCCGCCCGGTGATCCTGGCCGGTGGCGCGGGGACCAGGCTGTGGCCGCTGTCGACCGCGGCACGACCCAAGCATCTGTTGCCGCTGCTCGGCACGCAATCCCTGTTCGAGGAGACGCTGACGCGATTCGGCGACGGCTTCGCGCCGCCGATGATCGTCGCCAACCAGGCGCAGGAAGCCGATTTGCGCGCGCTGGCGCCGGACGGCGCGCAGTTGCTTCTCGAGCCGATGAAGCGCGACAGCGCGGCGGCGATCGCGCTGGCGGCGGTGGTCGCGGACGAAGGCGAGCTGCTGCTGATCTGCCCAAGCGACCATCATATCGCCGAGCCCGACGGTTTCCGTGCGGCGATCGAACGGGCGCGGCCGGAAGCGGAGGCGGGCCGGATCGTGACTTTCGGTATTGAGCCGGATCATCCCTCAACCGGCTTCGGCTATATCGCCGCCGGCGCGGGCGAGGGCGTACGACCTGTTGTCCGCTTCGTCGAAAAGCCGCCGGTCGAGCGGGCCGAGGCGATGCTGGCCGAGGGCGGCCATTATTGGAACGCCGGCATCTTCCTCGCCTCGGCGGGCACCTGGCGCGACGAGCTTCAGGCCTTTGCGCCCGAAATCCTCAAGTCGGCGCGCGAGGCCGCCGAGCAGGCGGTCGCCGATGGCCCGGTGCTGCGGATCGATGCCGAGGCATTCGCCCGCTCACCGTCCCAGTCGATCGATTATGCGGTGATGGAGCATAGCGAGCGGGTGTCGGTGGTGCCGGTGTCGATGGGCTGGTCGGACATCGGCAGTTGGCAGGCGCTGGTCGACGCGTCGATCGGCGATGCAGATGGCAACGCGCTCCACGACGGGGTGCTGGCGCTCGACTGCCGCGGCAATCTGGTGCGGTCTAATGGGCCCAAGGTCGCGCTGATCGGGGTCGAGGGGCTGGTCGTGGTCGCGACCCATGACGCGGTGCTGGTGATGCGGCCCGACCAGGCGCAGCGGGTGCGTGAGGCGTCCGACTGGTACGACCGGGAAAAAGCCCGATGAAGCGCGCCATCGGGTCCAGCGGGGTCGAGGTCGCTCCGGTTGCGCTCGGCGGCAATGTGTTCGACTGGACCGCCGACGAGGCCGCGAGTTTCGCCGTGCTCGACGCTTTCGTCGATGCCGGCGGGACGATGATCGACACCGCCGACGTCTATTCGGCCTGGGCGCCGGGCCATGTCGGCGGCGAGAGCGAGCGGCTGATCGGCCGCTGGCTCAAGCGCGATCCGGCCAAGCGCGACAAGGTTGTGATCGCCACCAAGGTCGGTTTTCTCGACGGCAAGATTGAGCCGGTCGGCTATGACGGCAAAGTCGATAGCGGCGAATATGTCGCCTCGCTCCATCCCTCCGTCATTGCCCGCGCCGCCGAGGCTTCGCTGGAGCGGATGGGTATCGAGACGATCGATCTTTATTACCAGCACCGCGACAATCCCGAGGTGCCGCTCGCCGACAGCCTGGGCGCGTTCGAGAGCTTACGCGCCGCCGGCAAGATTCGCGCAACGGGCCTCAGCAACTTCAGCCCCGCCCGCGTCGAGGAGGCGCTCGTCGCCGCGCACGAAGGCGGGTTCGATCCGGCGGTCGCGGTGCAGGGTTGGTATAATCTGGTCGAGCGCGGCAAATATGAAGGCGAGCTTCAGGATGTCGTTACCGGGCGCGGCATCGGCTTCTTTTCCTATTACAGCCTCGCCAACGGCTTCCTGACCGGCAAGTATCGGTCGAAGGACGATCTCGGCAAATCGGTCCGTGGCGGCCGCAATCTCGAATATATCGACAGTCCGAAAGGCAAGGCGGTGCTCGCCGCGCTCGAGGACGTCTCCGCCGAGTGCGGCGCGGCGATGGCGACGGTCGCGCTCGCCTGGCTCAAGATCCAGCCCGGGATTACTGCCCCGATCGCCAGCGCGACCAGCATGGCGCAGGCGAAGGAGCTGATCGCCGCGCTGACGCTGGAGTTGACGCCGGGACAGATCCAAGCGCTGAGCGAAGCGAGCGCGTAGCCCGGCAATGCGCCCAGCCGGTTTGCTGACGGGGCCGCCGGAACTAGTCTCTTTCTCTCCGTCCGCTACTTTGAGTTTTTAGCGGAGACAGAAGATGAGTTGGCTCATTGGTCGGGCGGCGGCCATGTCCGATCCCGAAGCGGCGCGGCAATGCGCTGCAGAAATTGCAGGCGCTGATCGAAATCGACGACCCTGAAGCGCTGGTCGTGCCGATCCTGATCGACGCGATTTTGCTGGTGGAATCCTATCGCGGCGCGCGGCATCAGATCACGTTCTGGGCGAGTTGTCGGGCAGCGTTGATGCGTTGCTGCGCGAACTCACGATCGTCGAAAAAACGGAGGAATGGGCCGCAGTGTGAGGCCTGGGCTCGAACCTCCGTCAGGCGGGGATTAGCTCGATCACGTCGAGCGTCGATTCGAAGGCCGGATAAGGCAGAATCAGCCGCCAGCGCGCGGGGCCGATGCGCTCGACCCAGCCGGCCAGGTCCCGGTCGGGGTCGCGGCCATATTGCATCGCCCGATTCTCGTCGCCGAGGACCAAACTGCCGAGGAAGACCTGCCGCAGCGGGTCGGCGGCGAACAGCAGCCCGATGTGGCGCTGCGATCCGCTCAGCTTGGCGAGGCTTTGCAACTGTTTTTCCTGCTGCACACGGCAATCGAACGCGGGATAAGCCATATAATCGAGCATGCCCGGACTCTTGGCGCCGAGCTTGATCACCCGGCAGCGGTAGCGTCCGTTGGGGATCGGCACCGGGCCGATCGCCGCGTCGGGGACAAGCAGCGCGCCCTCGCGATCGATTTCGGCGGCGCGCCCGGCTTTTCGCGCTTGATCGAGCGCATGGTTGAAGGCGGTGCGCCAGTCGCGCAGCCGCCCGCGGTCGGCGTTGGTCGCGACCGTGCGCCAATCGGTCGAGGCCGCGAAAGGCGACGGACGCTGAGTCGGCAGGGCCGCGCAAGCCGCCAGGCCTAACGCAATCGCGACGAGAGGGAAGGAGCGCATCTGCGGCAGCTTAGGCAGCCGTCCAGCCGCCGTCCATGCTGAGATTGGCGCCGGTGATCGACTGGGCCTCCTCGCGGCACAGGAACAGGGCGAAGGCGGCGACCTGCTCGGGCGTGACGAACGCCTTGGTCGGCTGCGCCGCGAGCAGCACGTCGTTGATCACCTGGTCGCGGGTCAGGCCGCGCGCCTTCATCGTGTCGGGTATCTGATTTTCGACCAGCGAGGTCCAGACATAGCCGGGCGAGATGCAGTTGACGGTCACGCCATCGCGCGCGGTTTCGAGAGCGACCGACTTGGTGAAGCCGGCGACGCCGTGCTTGGCGGCGACATAAGCCGACTTGTTGGGGCTGGCGACCAGGCTGTGCGCCGAGGCGGTGTTGACGATCCGGCCCCAGCCCTTGGCGCGCATCCCCGGCAAGGCGAGGCGGGTGGTGTGGAATACCGCAGTCAGGTTGATCGCCAGGATTGCGTCCCATTTTTCGGGTGGAAAGTCGGCGACTGGCGAGACGAACTGAATACCCGCGTTGTTGACGAGAATGTCCGGACCGCCGAGCTCACTGCCGCAGCGAGCGATCATCGTCTCGATCGCGGTGGCATCGCCGAGGTCGGCGCCATCGTAAAGCGCCTTGGCGCCCGACCTCTGTTCCACTTCAGCACGGATCGCTTCGATGGTCCCGGCATCGCCGAAACCGTTGATCATCACGCTTGCGCCCTCGGCGGCTAACGCCCTGGCGATGGCCAGGCCGATGCCCGATGTCGATCCGGTGACAAGGGCGGTTTTGCCTGAAAGCAGCATGCGGCGAGTCTCCTGATGATCGGCGCCGCTGTTGCCGTGACGGCGTTTGATTGCAACCGTTACGGCGGTGGCGCATTGGGCATTGCACAGGCAAGGAGAGCGACATGCGGCTTGGCGATGCGCCCGAAAGCGGGAATTTCGAGGATCGGACCGGCCAGAGCGGGGGTGGGATGAACCTCGGCGGCGGACTTTTCGGTATGCTCATTCCGTTCGTCATTTCGCGCTTCGGGATCGTCGGCATCCTTATCCTCGGCCTCGGCTATTGCGCGCTAAGTTCGCTCGGCGGCGGCGGGCTGCTGAGCGGCGGTGGAACCGCGACTAACGGGGAATCACGCCTTACCGCTGAGCAGCGGCGAGTTTTGATCGGAACTCTGGTCTCGACTGAAAAGGTCTGGGGCGACATTTTCCGGCAGGAAGGTCAAGCTTATGCGCCTACTCGGATGGTCGCCTACACAAGCGGCACCCAGTCAGGATGCGGCGCGGCGCAGGCGGCTATGGGTCCGTTTTACTGCCCTACCGATCAACGGATCTATATTGATCCCCGATTCTTCGATGAATTGACTCGCAGGTTTGGCGCGCCTGGTGATTTCGCGCAGGCGTACGTCGTGGCCCATGAGGTCGGACATCATGTTCAAGATTTAAATGGGACGCTGGGTACTTCAAACAGCAATCAACAGCAGGTGGCTGTCGAACTTCAAGCTGATTGCTACGCCGGTGTCTGGGCGGCGCGCTCCGGGGGTCTCGAAGCCGGCGATATCGAAGAAGGCATGCGGGCGGCGGAAGCAATTGGCGACGATACCCTACAGCGTAAGACTCAGGGGGCGGTCATTCCTGAGAGTTTCACTCACGGGACCTCGGCGCAGCGAATTGCCGCTCTACGCAATGGCCTTAATTCGGGAAACCCGTCGGCCTGCAATCTGACCTAGCTTGCAGCCGAATGCATTGACAACTCAGTGCGAGCAAAGCACACTTCCTGTGCTCGGTGTTCAAAATGTGGAGTATGTTATGCGCAAATTGAAAATCGCTGTAGCAATTCTCGTAGCCGCGGGCGGTGCTTCGCCTAGCTTTGCTTTGGATTTGGGTAGGGCGCCTGATAGTCATTGCGTCATCGATACAACGAACGGATGGTGGACTGAACTTGGCGACCGCGTTGAAGCGTGGTGGTACTGCTGAGGACTTAAACATCGTATTAATATCATTTATGTTGCCGGCTCCGTATCATCGGAGCCGGCGTTTCTAATTACGAAACGTCGAAGTTTATTCTCTAAGGTCCCCGCACATCTTGCCGGTGTTGGTGCGGTTTGGAGCTAGTCGGCCAGATTGCCCAAATATCGGCTCCTGCCGAGGCGATCGGCGACGACATGCTGACGCAAGGGAAAGTGTCGCCCGACAATTTCACCCACGGGACTTCCGCACAGCGGTCGGAAGCCTTGCGCAAGGGCCTGTCGTCGGGCGATCCGGCGCAATGCAATTACGCGCGGTAAATTGACCCTCTCCGAAGGAGCTCGGGAGCGATTTAAATCCGCACGAGCATCTTGCCCGTATTCGCTCCGGTGAACAGGCCTAGAAACGCCTCCGGAGTCTTGTCGAGCCCCTCCAGGATCGTTTCGCGCGACTTCAGTTGGCCGGTTGCCATCAGAGCGCCCGCCTCACGGTGAAAGTCGCCGAGCTGGTCGAGATAGTCGAGGTAGATGAAGCCCTGCAGGCGGATCCGCATCGCGACGATCAACATCAAATAGCGCAGTGAGTTCGGTGCGCCCGCGTTGTAATTTTCGATCATGCCGCACATCGCGAATCTGGCATTTTGCCGCGCCAGCGCCAGCGCGGCGTCGAGATGGTCGCCGCCAACATTGTCGAAATAGACGTCGATCCCCTTCGGAGCGACGGCCGACAGCTGCTTCAAGACCGACCCTGCCTTGTAATCGATCACCTCGTCCGCACCGAGCGACCGAACGAACTCGCATTTGTCGGCGCCGCCGGCCGATCCGATCACGGTCATGCCCTTGGCCTTGGCGATCTGGACCACCGCCGATCCGACGGCACCGGCCGCCGCCGAGACGAACACGATGTCGCCCTGCTTGGCCTGAGCTGCGTCCAGCAGCCCGAAATAGGCCGTCCCGCCGGTCACGCCGAGGTTCCCAAGGAACGCCTGTGGCTCGGCACCGGGCATCGCCGGCAGCTTGTTAAGCTCCGCGGCGGGCGCCACCGCCTCGTCGCGCCAGCCGAGCATGTGCAGCACCATATCGCCCGGCGCGAAGTTGGCATCGCGGCTCTCGATGACCTCGCCGACTGCGCCGCCCTCCATCGGTGCATCGATGGCAAACGCGGGGATGTAGCTTTTCGCGTCGTTCATCCGGCCGCGCATGTAGGGGTCGACCGACAGCCAGCGATTGGCGACCCGGACCATGCCGTCGCCCATTTCGGCCATGGCATAGTCTTTCAGGGCGAAATCCTCCGCCACCGGCATGCCGTTGGGGCGGCGCATCAGGTGCCAAGCCTTGGCCATTATCATATTCTCCTCAAGGAATTCGTCGAGACAGATAGGAGGGCCGGGTACGAAGAAAAAGGCCCGGCCGTCGAAAATAAAGACCGGGCGTTGGCGCGCTACGGGGTCGCGCGCTTGGGGCGGGCGATGCCATGCCGCTATTGTTAAAATGATTGAGCTCGACGCGCCGTTCCGGCGTAGGAGCCCAGGCGAAAACGGGAGCGCGCTAAGATGAAAATGGAGCAGCGAAGAGCGTTGCCAGCCGGATAAAGCGCAGCTATTGGGCGGCACGCTTTAGGGCGCGGGGCTGTAGCTCAGATGGGAGAGCGCTGCAATCGCACTGCAGAGGTCAGGAGTTCGATCCTCCTCAGCTCCACCAGCCCTGTCGCAGTGGGACGCGCGAAGGTTACCGGCCAGTTGCCTCGCTGGTGACTTGGGCGGCCCGAACCTGGGCGACGGGTGCGGCACGGTAAGTGCGACCTGGCTGAGTGAGCACGCTGAAGCGGCGCCGGGCCAGTCCAGACAGAGCCAAGCCTAGCTTTCGGTTGAAAGGCGGCAGGCGATCGAGCAGGCGCAGCAGCAGGTTGCGCAGGCGTCGGCCCGTGGCGGAGCGGACGGTGGCGATGCGGGTCAGGCGCGAGGCGAGCGCCAGTACCTGCTGCGCCGCCGGGCGTCGAATCCGGGAATAGTTGTCCAGCACTCCGTCTGATGCCCCGTCGCGGACGACTTGGGTCAGAGCCTCACCCAGCACGATCGCGTCGACCAGCCCTGTGTTCATACCCTGGCCCCCCGCAGGGCTATGCACGTGCGCGGCATCACCCATCAGCAGGAACGGGCCACTACGATAGTTGTCCGCGAGCCGGTGATGGACGCGGAATCGTGATGCCCAGACGATTTCGGTCACGCGGCACGGTTTGAGCTCGGGACCTCGTTTGTCGAGCAGGGTCTGGATATCGCCGATGCCCGGTTGCTCCGGTGCATTTTCGAGCGTCGCCACGACCCGAAACGAGCCGTCGGGAAGCGGGGCCACAACGACCAGTCCCGCCGGCGAAAAAAACAGCGAAACCTCCTCGGCACCAAGCGGCCAATCCATCCGGACGTCAGCCAGGACGAACGATTCGCCATAGGCTTTGCCGCGGAAGGCGATGCGCGCCGCGTCGCGGATGACGCTGTGCATGCCGTCCGCACCGACGACATAACGTGCGTGAATGGTCCGCTCGCCGTCCGCATCCCTGACTCGGATCGCCGCGCCATTCGATTCGACATTGGCGGCGAGCGCGACAACGCCGCGATGAATCTCGCCACCCAGTTCGACCAACCGGGCCTGCAGTACCGACTCGGTGGTCGATTGCGGCACCATCAGCAGGTGGCGGAAGGCGGAGGGCAGTTTCGCAAAATCGACGTCGAGAAGCGGCTGGTCGCGATCGCGGACGGTGAATCGGGTAAGCACGATTCCTTCAGCCGACAGCGGTTCAGCGGCGCCGATCGCGTCCAGCATTTCCAGCGTATGGGCATGCACGACCGCAGCGCGGGACGTGTTTTGGCGTTCTTCAAGTGCATCGATCAGCAGGTGGCTCACCTTGGCCATCTTTAAGGCGACGGCTAGCGCAAGACCGGTCGGACCAGCGCCGACGATCAACACATCTGTTTGGTCAGGTAACATTAACGCGCCTCCGCAATTTGCCAACACTTGTTGATTAATCTTGAGGGCTTGCAGATGTCAACGTTTGTTGGCAAAAAGTCATATGGCCAGCTCGCCGCGCAGCACGGCAAAATCGATGCGAACCCGGAAAGCGATCGAGGCCGCCGCACGGGAATTGTTTGCAATCCACGGATTTGAGCGGACAACAGTGCGCGACATCGGCGCCCGGGCGGGCATCGATCCGTCGATGATTATCCGCTATTTCGGCAGCAAGGATGCGCTGTTCACCCGAGTGGCGACGCCGGACCTGCACCTACCCGACCTGAGCGATTTCGACTCGGCGACGATCGGCGAAGCGCTGGTGCGGCATTTCCTCGAACAATGGGAAGGCGCACAGTCCGGCGGCGCCATGCCGGTCCTTCTGCGCTCCGCCGCGTCCAACGAAGAGGCGGCTGAGCGGTTACGCCAGATTTTCAGCGCACAGGTCTTTCCGGCCATCGCCCGCACAGGCCCTCCCGAGACAGCACCGATGCGGGCTGGGTTGGTGGCGAGCCAGATCCTCGGGTTGGCCTTGGCCCGCTATGTGCTACGCCTGCCGCCGGTTGTCGCCATGCCGGTGGATGTCATCGTCCGCGTGATCGGTGAAACGATCCAACGATATGCGAGCGGGGCGTATGCAAAGTATCCGTGAACACTGAGGACCAAAAAGGCCCCGCATCGCTGCGGGGCCTTCGTTTGAGCCAAGCGCGGGGCGCTGAAACTAGTCGTTGTCGCGGTTCAAAAAGGCCGGGGCGAACTCGGGCGCCGAGCCTTCGCTGCTACCGCCTTCGCGGTCGCGGCGCGGACCTCGATCGCCTTCGCCGCGGGGGCCGCGGTCACC
>NZ_JACDDV010000026.1 GCF_013816785.1 Sphingomonas sp.
GCCGCGAGCGTGGCGGTGCGGCAGGGCGCTCCTCTTCGTCGTCGCGGCTGCGGCGCGGTGGCTTTGGCGTGGCGTTGGGGTCGCGCCGGAGGCGCTCGCCGGCCCACTCGCGCTCCTCCTGGCGGATACCGAGCGCCAGCCACCCGACCGTGAAGCCGCCTAGCGTCAACAATACCATGAGGACGAGGCGCAGCGGCCCCTCGATCGAAGGGTTGCCGATCAGTCTGACCAGAGCCTCGACCCCGTGCGCGCCGGCCAGACCAAGCGCGCCGCCATAGCCCGCGGGCAGCCCCGACACCGCGGTGCCGGCGTAGAGGCCGAGCGCGACGCCGATCAGGCCAACGCCGAGCGCGGCGACCAGGATGGCGCGCCCGATCCGTCCCGCCTCGACCCCACGTACCATGCGCAGGCCGGCGAGCGCAGTCAGCGGCAGGAATAGCGCCGCGGCCGGGCCGAACAGGAACAACAGCGCATCGCTGGAATAGGCGCCAAAGGCACCGAGCCAATTTGCCGGAGGCCCGCCGGCGGCGGTGGTGAAGCTGGGATCGACGCTCGAATGCGTGGCGAGGGCGACGCCGAGGGCAATGGAAATGCCGATCAGCCCGACGCCGATCGTCCGGCGCAGGAAACGGCGGATCGAGGCAGACAGAGTCTCCCGCCAGTCGGGTCCCAGATCCTTCTTTTGTGCCCGCTGCGCCGCGGTCGCCATGACGTCATTCCCCCGGGAACCTTAGCTCCCGCCCATAGTGCCCGCGCGACGACTCCGGGGCAAGGCTTCCCTGAGTGGTTCGCGGTGAGTAGGGAGGATCAATGGAGCGCGCGGACGTGATCATCCTTGGCGGCGGGCTGGTCGGGCTGGCGCTGGTGGCCGCGCTCGACGCCAGCGGCCTCAGCGCCATCGTGGTCGATCCTGCCGATCCGGAAGCGCGCAAGGATGCCGCCTTCGACGGGCGGACCAGCGCGTTGTCGTCCTCGTCGAAGCGGATGTTCGACACGGTCGGGATCAGCGAATATTTCCCGGCGCCGGGCTGCCCGATCCGGCGGATCGAGGTCGCCGACGGGCTGTCTCCGGGCGGATTAGTCTTCGATCCTGGCGATGACGACGAACCGCTTGGGTGGATGAACGAGAACCGCCATTTGCGCGCGGCGCTGATGGGCCGGGCCGAGGCCGGCAAGAACACCGCCTTGCTATGGAAATCGCGCGCGGCGTCGGTCGATCGCGGTGAGTATGGAGTGAGCGTCAGGCTCGAGGACGGACGCCAATTGAGCGCGCCCCTGCTGGTCGCTGCTGAAGGGCGCAACTCGCCGACCCGCGAGGCGGCAGGAATTCGCGTCGCGCGCTGGAAATACGATCATGCGGCGATCGTCTCGACCCTGCGGCACGAGCGGCCGCACGAGGGCGTGGCTTACGAGATTTTCTATCCTTCCGGCCCGTTCGCGCTGCTGCCGATGACCGACGACGAAGAGGGTCACCGTTCGGCGATCGTTTGGTCGGTCGCCGTCGATGATGCGCCGGGCCTCCTGTCGCTTAGCGATGCGGATTTTGCCGCCGAGGCCGAGGCGGCGATGGGCGGCTTTCTTGGCAAGGTCGGGTTGCTCGCGCCGCGCTCATCCTACCCGCTCGGCTTCCACCATGCGGCGCGGATCACCGATCGACGCCTAGCGCTGATCGGCGACGCGGCGCACGGGATTCACCCAATCGCCGGGCAGGGCGTTAACCTGGGCTACCGCGATGCGGCCGCGCTGGCGCAGGTGCTGGTCGAGGGCAAGCGCCTCGGCCTCGACGTTGGCGATCGGCAACTGCTCGACCGTTACCAGCGATGGCGCGGGCTAGACACTTTCATGGTCAGCCTGGCGACCGACGGGTTGACGCGGATTTACGGCGTGCCTGGCCGGACCGCGTCGAGGGTGCGGCGCTTCGGGATGGGTCTCATCAATCGTATCGGCCCGGTCAAGGACCGGCTGACTGCCGAAGCGCGCGGGACAAGCGGCGATCTACCCCTTCTGCTGCGCGGGTTGCCCATTTAGAATGGCCATGCTCGCCTGTCCGCGGACAGGCTGCGCGAGGTCATTGAAGCGTCTGTCCGACATCCGCTCCGCCGGGCGCAAGGCGCTGAAACTGCATCAGCTGGACGATCAGGTCCGCCCGGCTGGCCAAACTGGCTTCCTCGAGCAGCGCTTGCTTAGCACCGGGGTCGAACGGCGCGACCTGGGCGATGGCGTTGACCAGCATCTCGTCATCCAGCCGCCCCACCGCCTGCCAGTCGACCGCCAGGCCGAGCGCGTCGCCGAAGCGCCGCGCCTCGCGCTCGATCTCGGCACGCTGGATCGCCGCCAGGGGCTCGGGGTCCGCGTCATCGAACGCGGCCAGGTCGACATCGGCCTGGCGATAGGCGGTGCCGACGTCGCGTTCGGCGATCAGGCGGAACCGGCTGGACCCATGCAGGACGATGTTGAAGCGGCCGTCGTCCAATTCCTCGACCCCGACGATCTCCCCCACGCAGCCGGTCTGGAATAAGGGTGCCGGGTCGCCCTCTCCCCCTTCGACTTCGCTCAGAACAGGCCTTGGCTGGATCATGCCGATCCGGGCCGGGCCGGCCAATGCATCGCGGACCATGTCGCGGTAACGCGGCTCGAAGATGTGCAGCGGCAGTTGTGCGCGTGGAAACAGGATCGCCCCGGCCAGCGGGAACAGCGGGATGCGTGCGGGCTTGGCGCCCATCATCCGAAAAACCCCGTCACGTGAACAGCAGTGCCGACAGCCGCCGTCGCTGAGCTCGGCCCCAGGGGTCCTGATATCCGGCGGCTTCGAGCATCTGCAGGAAGCGCGCGCGCGCCGCGCCGTCGTTCCAGTCGCGGTCCCGGGCGATAATTTCGAGCAGCGCGTCGGCCGCGGCATCGCGTTCACCCGTCGCCAGCTGTGTCTGGGCGATTGCGAAGCGCGCCTCATGGTCGTCTGGGTTGGCGGCAAGCCGCGCCTGCTCCGCCGAGACGTCGATGTCCGGCGCGGCCGCGAGGTCGAGCCCGGCGCGCGCCCGCGCGATGGCCGCATGGCGAAGCTGCTCCTCGTCGAGCGTGTCGATCAGGGCGCGCGCCTCGTCGATTTTGCCGCCGGCGATCATCGCTCTCGCGAGCCCGCCGATGACCGCCGGATTGGCTGGGTCCAGGTCGCGGACCTGGGCGAAGACCGTCTCGGCGCGCGCCGCGTCGCCTTCGCCAAGCAATTCATCGGCGAGCTTGATGGACGGCTCAAGCTGGGCGGCGAGATCCTGCGCTCGGCCCTGGATCGGCAATTGCCCGAGCAGTTTGTCGATCACCCGCTTCAGTTGAGCTTCGGTGCGATATTGGGTGAGGTCGGCGACGGGTTGGCCCTGGAACAGCGCATAGACGGTCGGGATCGACTGGACCCGGAACTGCGCGGCGATCACCTTGTCGGCATCCACGTCGATCTTGGCGAGCAGCACGCCCTTGTCGGCATAATCGGTTACGATCTTGTCGAGCACCGGGCCCAATTGCTTGCACGGCGCGCACCATTCGGCCCAGAAATCGAGGATCACGAGGCTCGTCATCGACGGCTCGACGACCTCGCGCTGGAACTTTGCGATTGCCTCGCGCTCCGCCTCGGTCATGCTCAGTGTCGCCACGCCTTACTCCTTAAGCCTTGGGCCAGCCATATGGGCGTGGCCGAGCGGCCGGGCAAGCGCGGTGCAGGGCTTGCGCGCATGGGGAGCCGATGCTAGGCGCCCGCTCCACCCGACCGGCCTTTGGGCCCGGTCCGCCAGAGCGGGCGTAGCTCAGGGGTAGAGCACAACCTTGCCAAGGTTGGGGTCGAGGGTTCGAATCCCTTCGCCCGCTCCAGTTTTCGGACCCGGTTGTTACCTTTCTTCTCGCATTCTAGCGTTAATAGCAGTGCGGAGTCTGCGCTGACGCGACAGGTAATGGCTCGAGTTGGCCGTTTGCTGCCCGGCCCTCGTTGTCCCGAAGCGGGCAGCATCTCACCCGTCAGCTTCTTGTTCGAGATCACAACCTACCTGCGCCGTCTACGATTAAATAGCATTGACTAATCAATTAGCATTAACTAATTAGACGTAATGATCCAAGCCACCAGCATAGATGTCGTAATGCGTGCGCTCGCCGATCCAACCCGGCGGGCCGTGTTCGAACGGATCGCGGGGTCGGAAGAGATGAATGTCGTCGAGCTGACACGCGCGAGCGGAGTGACCCAGGGTGCGATTTCCCAACACCTCAAGCTGTTAAAGCAGGCTGGCCTCGTCGCTGAGCGACCGGAGGGCCGGAAGGTTTATTACCGCGTTCAGCCTCAAGGGCTGGAGCCGCTGGCCGACTGGATGGACCATTATGCCGTCTTCTGGCGCGACGGGTTCAACAACCTCAAAAACCTTCTCAAGGAGATCGATCGATGAGCAGCGCCGCGCTGAAGCCCGCCACGCGGGATATAAGGGTGGACGAGGTCTTCTCCCACACCGCAGAGATGATGTGGAAGACCCTGACCACGCCCGAGCTGATGGGTCGCTGGCTCATGGTGCCGACGGGTTTCGAGCCGGTGGTCGGCAACCACTTCACCTACCAGACCACGCCGGCCGGAGAGTGGGACGGCATCATCAATTGCGAGGTGCTGGAGGCCGTGCCGAACGAGCGGCTGGTCTACACCTGGCAGGGCGGTAACGACGCCAATAGCGGCTATGGCTCACGCCTGGATACGGTCGTTGCCTGGACGCTCACCAGGGCGGAAGGCGGCACGAGAGTCCGACTCGTCCATTCGGGCTTCCAAGCGCCCAACGATGTTGCGTTCCGCAACATGAGCGATGGCTGGCCAAAGGTGGTGCAAATGGTCGCCGAACTCGCAAGGGAGTATTTTTGAAATGGAAAGCATCAAAGTCACTGGCTTTCGATGGGCGCCGCCGTTTGCGCAGGGACTGGTTCGGGACCTCCGGGTGCGCTGGGCGCTGGAGGAGGCCGGCCTTCCCTACAAGGCCGAGGTCATCGACGTCGAAGACAGAAACTCGGACGCTTATCGCGCAAAACACCCGTTCGGGATGGTACCGTCATTCGAGGCCAACGGCCGAGGACTATTCGAATCCGGCGCCATCGTGCATCAAATCGCGGAGTCGTCGGAGGCCTTGATGCCGGCCGACCGCGATGGGAGAGCCGATACAGTTACCTGGATATTCGCCGCTCTGAACACCGTGGAACCCCCCGTCAACAGCCTGTCGGTGATGGACCTGCAGCATAGCGAGGAACCGTGGGTGAAGCTGGGTCGTCCCGCTGCAGTGGAGGCGGTGAAGGTTCGGCTCAACGCGCTGGCCGCCTGGCTGGAAGGACGCGACTATCTGCTCGGCCGTTTCACCGCGGCTGACATTTTGATGGCGACTGTACTTCGGCTCATCCGGCACACCGATCTGGTGGCGGGCTTTCCGACGCTCGACGCCTATGTCAAGCGGTGCGAGGCGAGACCGGCCTTCCAAAAGGCGCTCGACGAACAATTGGCCGGCTATAGCCGCAACGCGCCGGTTGCGGCGTAAAGCGCCATCAGTATCCGAAAGGTGCAAACTGACGGACTGACGTGATTGGAAGAATGTAGCGGCGCTCACGCGCCGCTGCCTTTGCGGAAGTCGAACAATGGGATGTCAAGCTTCTTGGCCAATCTGGAAAACACCGGCGGACAGAAGCGGACGCATTTTTCCAATCTTGCCAAGATTGGGGTCGAGGGTTCGAATCCTTTCGCCCGCTCCAAAATCGATCGATTTGTTCAGCTTGAGTGAAACCATTTCGCGTTATTCGGCGAACCTATGACTATGCGTATCCTCATCCCCGTCGCCGCTGCGGTCACTTTCGGTGTCGCCGCCCTTGTCTCCACCCCCTCCGCCGGCGCCGAGCGTGCCGCGCTCGTTCCGGCGCCAAAGATGGTCCTGCCCGCCTCGGGCAACCGCGAAGTGGCTTATTTCGCCGGGGGCTGCTTCTGGGGCGTGGAGGGAGTGTTCGAGCGAGTGAACGGCGTTGAATCGGCGGTTTCGGGCTACGCCGGCGGCACCAAGGCGCAAGGCGATTATGAAACCGTGTCAAGCGGACGCACTCGTCACGCCGAGACCGTGCGGGTGGTCTTCAATCCGCGCCAGGTCCGCTATGCGGATCTGCTGCAAATCTATTTCTCGGTGGTCGCCGATCCGACCCAGCTCAACCGCCAGGGGCCGGATACCGGCCCGCAATATCGCTCATCCTTTTTTCCGACCAGCGCTGCTCAGACGAAACAGGCTCGCGCCTACATTGCTCAGCTGTCAGCGGCGCACGCCTTCGGCAAGCCGATCGTGACGAAGATCGAGCCGTTCACCGGCTTCGTCGCGGCCGAGGCGTATCACCAGGATTTCATGCGCAAGAACCCGGCCCATCCCTACATTATGGTCAACGACCGGCCGAAAGTCGTCGCGCTGCGCAAGCTCTTTCCGCAGATGAGCCACAGCTAGGCGCTCAGCCGAGCGGCCGCTCGCGATACCACAGCGTCAGCACATATTTGGTGCCCTTGCGGACCTTCATGCCCTGGTGAAGTGTCGCCGCATTGGGCGTCCCGTCGGTCAGCAAGTTGTTCCAAACGAGCAGCTTGCCGGTCTCCGGCTGGATGATTTTGCCGATTGACTTGAAACGCGTGCCGCCCCCCGCTGCGGGCTGGTTGAGGTAGATCATCGCGGTCCAGGTCCGCTGGCCGGCCTCGGCGCAGTGGAGATAATAATCGGCGCCGTCGGGATTGAAGCTATCGGTGTGCGGGCGGAACTCTTGTCCCGCGGCATAGCGCTGGCCCTGCAGCGGCTCTGCCTGATTATCGGCAATCCCGGTCAAGGCGCAAAGCCGATCGCGTATCGTTGCGACCAACCGCTCCGACGAATCGAGATCGCAGGTTTCGCTGGTGCGAAAACCCGATATCCCTTGGTCGTCGGCGATCGTCGAGGGGCGGCGATGGGCGTCGATCAGTCCGCACAGCGCCACACATTCGCCCTCGCTCAGCCAGTTTCGCAGGACGAACAAGTCGAGCGCGCGGTTGGGAAGCTTTTGAACGCCTGACGCGGCCGCCAGCCGCGACGCGATGTCCAATGCCCTTATTTCGGTCAGTGGGGTCGCTCATTGTGCGAGGCGATAATCGCGCGGGCGACCGCCTGCATCAAATCCTGGCTGGCGCCGTCGGTTTTGTTGGGAACGGTCATGATCGCCACCGCATAGCCTGTACCGTCGGACGCGGTCAGGATACCGATGTCGTTGATCCCGCCGACCCTGCCCTGGAAATTCTGGCCGGTCCCGGTCTTGTGGTTCCAGCTCCAGCCGGGCGCCAGCGCCGCGCGCACGCGAAGCTTACCGGTTTTGGTCGATCCCATGGTCGACAGCAGGCGTTGGGTCGAGGAATCCGATAGCAGCTCGCCGCGCTTGAGCCTAGCAAGCGCGGTGGCGACCGCGTGCGGAGCGGCGCCGTCATAGGGATCGGCGATGTAGCGCTCGAACGAGGACCGGCGGATCGCCAGCGGCAGCGCGCCGCGCGCCTTGTAAAAGGCGTCGCCGATCGAATAGCTGGGGCTCCAGATCAGGCCGGCGATCTTCGACTGGAGCGCGCGCTCCCCTTCGTAAAAGCGGATCGAGCCCAGTCCTTTGGCGGCAATCATGTCGCGCACCGCCTGCGGTCCGCCGATCGAGCGCATCAGCTTGTCATTGGCGGTGTTGTCGCTCTCGGTGATCGCGGTGAACATCAGCGCACCGAGCGTGGTGGTGTGTCCGCCGCCGAGTATTTTCGCCGCCAGCGGCTGGTGGAACAGGGTTAGGTCGGAGCGACCGAGCGTGACCCGGTCGTCGAGGCGGATGCTGCCCTTGTCGGCCGCATCCATCGCGGTGATCGCCACCCAAAGTTTGGAGCAGCTTTGCTGCGGGAATAGCGAGGCGGCGTTATACTCGGCCTGCCACCCGCTCTTTAGCGAGACCACGGACACCCCCGCCTTGCCGTCGAAATTCCGGCCAAGCGCGTCGATCCGCTGGCGCAGCCCCGCCGGAGCATAGGCCTGGGTGCCAACAATAGGTGGCGGAGGTTGGAAGGTCGGCGACGTGCGAACCGCGCCCTTCGGCAACGGCGCCAGCGGGTCGGCGGTCGTTGGCCCGCTGCCCGCGCCCGTCCCCATTGCGAGACTCGAGGCGACCAGAAACTGGATCGAAACTGGCGTCATGGCGTCGGTAATCCTCGAAGATTCAGTGCTTGGTCAAGACGTTGCAGGTTCAATCTTAACGTCGGCTTGCGGCCAAAGATTCGCAAATCGAGACCGCTTTGCCAAGCTTTATGCGCCGACCGGCTGGACCGGCTGATCCGGTGTCGGCGCCTGCCCGCCGCCGAGCAGCGCGGCGGATTCGATTTCGTCGAGCGCCCGGTGCGCGGCGATATAGTGTCGAGCACGCCCGACCCAGTCCCGCGCGTTGCCCGCACCGGGCAATCGCATCGTCTCCGCCAGTGCGGCGTCGACCTGGCCGGCCTTGATCCGCGCGAGCGCACGGTCGAACCGCGCCTGGGGCTGCGGCGAGGGGGCGTTGGCGCGGTGGACCGATGCGATCGTTCCGAACTCGCGCCGGATCGAAACCCACCAGCCTTCTTCGGGCGCGCCACGGCGCAGCGACGGGCCAAGCGACTCGTAATCGGCGATCAACGTGTCGAGCCGGACAGGATCGCGTGAGGCAGTGATGATCGTCGCCACCGCCGCCTGGTGCGGACCGCCGAAGCGCTGGACGAGCAGCGGCTCAAGATAGCCGAGCGCCACGCCGCGATCGATCGCCCTGCGGGCGGCGAAGGCGACCAGCAGCGCATCGGCCCGGCCGATCGACCCGGCCGCCGCTTGGCTTCTGGTTTCGAGCGCCGCCAGCCGGCCTTCGAGGGCCGCGAGGCGCGCATTCCCGGCAGCCGCCTCGACCGGTGCGGCGCCGGTGGCGACGGCCAGCGGCAGGGCTTGCTGACGTACGACCGCCAGCGGCGCGCGGGGCGCGACGCCGAAGAAGCGCGCGCCGGCCTCCCATCGTGACAGCCCCCAGGTGGCCAGCGCGGCACCGGCCAGTACGAGCAACAGCGTCCAGGCGATGCGCGCGGTCCAAGGGGTGTGTTGCGGAGTGTAGCTCGCGGTCATTCTGGGTCGAATGTGTGACACAGGCGAGCGGCGAGGGCCAGCAGGCAGACGTCATCGGGCAGTTCGGCAATTGCGATTTGTTGCCACCTGCCTCCGCAAGCCGTCGCCGCAGCGGAGCTGATCGCCGCAATGATGGTGTCGCCGCGGTCCGGCGCGAGGTCTGCCAGGCGCGCCCCGGCTCGGGGGCTGTGCACGGCCGCGACAAGACCGGTCAGGGAAGGAAGGTGTGGGTCAGGGATGGCGGCCGCGCGATAGACCGGAAGAGATTCGACTATGTGGCGGGAGGCGGGATCGCGATGGTCCCCGCCGGTTAGATGGAGCAGGCGCTGCGATCTGGGCAACCCTGCGAGCAGCGCATCGACATCGCCGTTTCCAACCGAAGCGATCTGGAATCCAGCCTCACGCGCCGCGGTGGCGGTCGCCTCGCCAACGGCATGGACCGAAAGGGGTGTTAGCTTGGCGATCTGCGGCCCGGCATGGCGCATCGCGTTGGCGCTGGTGACCAGCAGCGCGTCGAAACCGGCGGGATCAGGCGCAGTCCAGCCCACCGCCTGCACGGCGAACAACGGCGTGAGGATCGGGTCGAGACCCAGATCGGACGCACGCGCCGCACTCAGCGACAGTCCCGGCTCGGGCCGGAGCAACAGCAGGCGTCTCATCGCACTTCGAACAGGCGGCGGATCGAGGCCGGCGCGCGGGCGATCATCGCTCGTCCCAGCATGGCCGGGGCTTCGAGGTCGCCAACCGCAAAGCGCGTTTCCTCGGTCATTGCGTCGGCGCCGTCCTCGCTCAAAATCTGGCCGACGAAGAATATCTCGCCACCCTCGATCCGCGCCAGCGCGGCGACCGGTGAATGGCAGGTGCCGCCTAGCGCTAGGGTAAATGCCCGCTCGGCGGCGACCGCGGCATGCGTCTCGTGATGATCGATCGCGCTCAATAATGCTGCCGTCATGGCGTCGTCAGCACGGCATTCGATCCCGACCGCGCCTTGCGCCGGGGCAGGCAGCATGATCGCGATGTCGATCGCCCCGCCGACTTCTCGACGCCCCAGCCTGTCGAGCCCGGCGGCGGCGAGCAGGGTCGCGTCGACCTCGCCCGCCGCGCATTTGGCGATGCGCGTCTCGACATTGCCGCGGATCGAGACGGTGCGAAGGCCGGGACGGAGACGTCTAAGCTGGGCGGCGCGGCGCGGGGAACTGGTGCCGACGACAGCGCCGTCGGCCAACGCTTCGATCGACCCGGCGCCGATCAGGCGGTCGCGGACGTCGGCGCGGGGTAGCGTCGCCGCGATCGTCAGCGTCGCGGGCCGATCGCTTTCGACGTCCTTCATCGAATGGACCGAACAGTCGGTCACTCCGGCGAGGAGGGCGAGGTCGAGTTCCTTGGTCCACAGCGACTTGCCGCCGACTTCGGCCAGGGGGCGGTCCTGAATGCGGTCGCCGCTGGTGCGGATCGGGGCGATGCGCACGCTTGTTCCCGGCCAGCCGTGCGCTTCCTGCAGCGCCGCCGCGACAAGCCGCGCCTGAGCAAGCGCGAGCGGCGAACCGCGGGTGCCGATCGTAAACTGCTTTTGCATCATCGCCCCCGCGCTAGCGCAAAGCCGGGGTTTGAGGCAAAGGCCTTGGCGATGGCGCTGATCCTCGCTCTTGAATCCTCGTGCGACGACAGCGCCGCGGCGCTGGTCACCAGCGACCGCCAGATATTGGCGCAGGCGGTGGTCGGGCAGAATGAGGCCCACCGTCCGTTCGGCGGGGTGGTTCCTGAGATTGCGGCGCGAGCCCATGTCGAGATACTGCCGACGCTGATCCGCCAGGTCCTCAATGAAGCCGATGTCGCGGTCGGCGAGGTCGATGCGATCGCCGCGACCGCCGGGCCAGGGCTGATCGGCGGGTTGATGGTTGGGCTGATGGCCGGCAAGGGGCTGGCGCTGGCGACCGGCAAGCCGCTGATCGCGGTCAATCATTTGGAAGGTCATGCGCTCTCGCCGCGGCTGGTCGACACGGATCTCGACTTTCCCTACCTCCTCCTCCTCGCCAGCGGTGGCCATTGCCAGCTGCTCGAAGTGCGCGGCGTCGGCGATTACAGACGCCTAGCGACCACCCTCGACGACGCCGCGGGCGAGGCATTCGACAAGGCGGCGAAACTGCTCGGCCTGCCGTATCCCGGCGGTCCCGCGATCGAGGAACTGGCCGCCGACGGCGATTCCACCGCAGTGGCGCTGCCGCGCCCGCTGGTCGGCACCGACGAGCCGCACTTCAGTTTCGCCGGCCTCAAGGGTGCGGTACAGCGTGTCGTCGCCGCCGGCGATCATGGCGCGGCCGACATCGCCGCCAGCTTCCAGCAAGCGGTAGTCGACTGCTTCGTCGATCGCACCCGGCGCGCATTCGTGGTGTCCGACGCGCCGAGCCTGGTTGTTGCCGGTGGCGTCGCGGCCAATGGCAGCGTCCGTGTCGCCCTCCAGCAATTGGCCGAGGGCGAAGGGCGTCGTTTCTCGGTGCCGCCGGCATGGCTGTGCACCGACAATGCGGCGATGATCGGCTGGGCCGGGGCGGAGCGGTTCGCCGCCGGGCTGGTCGACGGGCTAGATGCCCCGGCTAGAGCGCGCTGGCCGCTCGATCCGGAGGCCGAGAAAGTGCGGGGGGCGGGGGTAAAAGCTTGAGCGGGATTTGGGCATGACGATCGACAAGCTGGCGGTCATCGGCGGCGGGGCGTGGGGCACCGCGCTGGCGCAGGTTGCGGCGGCGGGCGGGCGCGAGACGCTGATTTGGGCGATTGAGGATGATGTCGTCGCGGCGATCAACCGCATCCACCAAAATCCGGTCTATTTGAAGGGCCAGAAGCTTTCTCCGGCGATCCGGGCGACCAGCAATTTTTCCGATCTCGCCGCCGCTGACGCCTGGTTGGTGGTGACCCCGGCGCAGCATATGCGCGCCGTCCTGTCGCGGTCGCCCTGCCCGAAGATGCCGCTGATCCTTTGCTCGAAGGGGATCGAGGAGGGCTCGGGCCAGATGCTGCACGAGGTGGCGCGCGCGGTCTGCCCTTCCTCTCCGGTTGCCGTCCTGTCGGGACCGACCTTCGCCCATGAAGTGGCGGCGGGCCTGCCGACCGCGGTGACACTGGCCTGCGACGACCAGACGCTGGGTGAAGCGCTGCGCGATCGGATCGCGTTGCCCGCGTTCCGCATCTATCTGTCCGACGACATCGCCGGGGCCGAAATCGGCGGGGCGGTCAAGAACGTGCTGGCGATCGCCTGCGGTGTGGTCGAGGGACGCGGGCTCGGTCAGAACGCCCGCGCTGCGCTGATCGCACGGGGCTTTGCCGAAATGACCCGGTTCGGGCTGGCTATGGGGGCGAAGCGCGAGACGCTGGCGGGGTTGAGCGGCCTCGGCGATCTGGTGCTGACCTGCTCGTCGACCGCCAGCCGCAATTTTTCGCTGGGCAAGGCAATCGGCGAGGGCAAGGACGCCGCCGCGCTGATGGCCGACCGGCGGACGGTGGCCGAGGGCGCACATACCGCGCCGGTGCTGCACCGAATCGCCAAGCAAAAGGGCATCGACATGCCGATCGTCGCCGCGGTCGATGCGCTGCTGAGGGGTGCGGTGGGTATTGAAGCGGTGCTTGAAACGCTGATGAGCCGTCCACCACGGCCTGAAGCACATTGAACCCCGCCATGCCAGCTCCTGACGGTGTCCCCGCGCGCCTTGCCGCCTTGAAGATGCTCGACGCGATCCTGCGCCGCGGCCAGACGATGGACAATGCCGCGCAGCATGCTCGCGACCTCGCGCCCGCCGACAAGGCGTTGGCCAGCGCAATCGTCGGCGAGGCGCTGCGCCGGCTGCCCGATCTCGACGCGCTGATCGATTCGGCGACGCGGCTGCCGCTGGCCCACGATGCCAAGGCGCGGATGGTGCTGCGCCTGGCGCTGGCGCAGAAAATTGGTCTGGGCACGCCCGATCACGCGCTGGTCGCAACCGCGCTGCCGCTGGTCGATGGCGGGCCGCGGCGATTGGTGCACGGCGTGCTTGGCACGCTACTGCGGCGCGGTCTGCCGCCGATCGACGCGCCACGCCTGCCCGAACCGGTCGAGGCGCGTTGGCGCGAGGCATGGGGCGAGGATGTCGTGGCGGCTGCGCGCCGCGCCATCGCTCGGCGGCCGCTGCTCGACCTTAGTTTTGCCCACGACGAACAGGCTCAGGCCTATGCCGGCGGGGTCAGCCTCGCATCGCGCCATAAACGGATCGCCTCATCGTCGGTCGCTGCGCTCGACGGCTATGGCGAAGGCGGCTGGTGGGTGCAGGATCTCGCTTCCTCGCTCCCCGCACGGCTGGTCCCGGCGGGCGCGACTCGCGTCCTCGATGCCTGCGCCGCGCCGGGCGGCAAGACGATGCAGCTTGCCGCTGCGGGTCATGAGGTGACCGCGCTCGACCGCTCGGAAAGTCGTCTGGCACGACTGGCGGCGAACATGGCGCGGACCGGGCTGTCGGCCACGGCGGTGGTTGCCGATGCCGCTGAGTGGGCGCCCGACGCCCCTTTCGACGCGGTGCTACTCGACGCGCCCTGTTCGGCCACCGGCACTTTCCGCCGGCATCCCGAAGTTCTTTATCGCGCCCATCCGGCGATTATCGAGCAATCGGCTGAATTCCAGGCGCGGCTGCTGGCGCGCGCGGCGGATTGGGTCGGTCCGGGCGGTAGCCTGGTTTATGCGGTCTGTTCGCTCGAACCGCAGGAGGGCGAGGAACGGATCGACGCTTTCCTCGCCGAGCGGCCCGATTACTCGATTGAACCGACTTCACCCTTGCTCGACGGCGTGACGCCACATCCTCGCGGCTGGCTGCGCATCCTGCCCGGCATGCTCGAGGCGCAAGGCGGACTCGATGGCTTCTTTGCCGCGCACCTTGTCCGCACCGCCTAATCGCGGCTAATCGGACCCATGACCCGTCCGCTCATCTCTCCCTCGATCCTGTCCGCCGATTTCGCCAAGCTGGGCGACGAGGTCCGCGCCATCGATGCGGCCGGAGCCGACTGGATCCATGTTGATGTGATGGACGGCCATTATGTGCCCAATTTGACGATCGGCCCGTCGGTGGTGAAGGCGTTGCGCCCGCACACGCAAAAGCCGTTCGACGTCCACCTGATGATCTCCCCGGTCGATGCCTTTATCGACGCCTTCGCAGAGGCCGGAGCCGACATCATCACCGTCCACCCCGAGGCGGGGCCGCACCTCCATCGCACCATCCAGCACATCAAATCATTGGGCAAGAAGGCCGGCGTGGCGCTCAACCCGGCGACCCCGGCGAAGATGCTCGACTATGTGCTGGAAGAAATCGATCTGGTGCTGGTGATGAGCGTCAATCCCGGCTTCGGCGGACAGAAATTCATCGCCAGTCAGCTGCGCAAGATCGAATCGATCGCCAACATGATTGCCAAGATGGCTTTGGTGGCCGAGATCGAGGTCGACGGCGGAATCGACCCGGTAACCGCGGCCCAGGCGATCGATGCTGGGGCGACAGTATTGGTTGCCGGTACCGCCGCCTTCCGCGGCGGGCCGGACCACTACGCCGCCAATATAGCTGCGCTCCGCGAGGGAGCCGCGCTTCGGGCAGGGGCATGAGCGACGACGTTGTTGGCAAGCTCGCCAAAGGCTCTCTTTTCTCCCGCCTGTTAGGGTCCGACCGACAGCCGCTGCGGCTGGTCGCCGTTCCCCGCGACCATGTCGCCGGCGACCGCGCGCGGGGCGACGCCCTGCTCGCCGGGCGGATGATCTTGGGCAGCGAGTCGATTTCGCTGGCCGAAGTCGATTTCAACGCCATCAGCACCGACGGCCCGCTGGCGCGCGAGGTGCAGAGCTTCAACTGGCTGCGCGACCTTGCCGCTTCTGCAAGCCGAGAGAAGGGCGCGCGGCTGGCCGAAGCGATCGCCGGTCGCTGGCTGATTGCCCACGGGACGCGGGTCGACGGGGCGTGGGCGCCCGAGCTGTGGGGCGAGCGTATCCTGTTCTGGGCGGCTTATGCGCCCTACATCCTGTCGAGCCGCGACGGCGGCTATCGTTCGGCATTGCTCAACACGCTTGCGCGCGGCGCGCGGCACCTGGACTCGATGGCCGACAAGGCTGCGCCGGGCCTGCCGCGGATCACCGCCTGGGCCGGCGTGGTCGTCGCGGCGCTGACTCTGCAAGGCGGGCTGCCGCGCCTGTCGCGCGGCGAATCCGGCCTGATGCGGGCATTGTCGGCGGCCCAGTTCGAGGACGGCGGGTTGATGAGCCGGAGCCCACAGGAACAGATGCTGCTGGTGGATCGCCTCGGGCTCGTCCGCGCGGCCTATTTCGCTGCGAAGCAGACTCAGCCCGACGCGCTCGAAAACGCTGCCGCCGCCGCCCTGGCCGCGCTTCATGGCGTCACCATGGGCGATCATGCCCTGTCGAGCTGGCAGGGCGGCAATCCCGGCGATCCGGCGCGGCTCGCGGCATTGATCGAGGGCTGCGGGCTTCGCGCTCGCCCGCTTCGGCAGGCGCGGGGCTGGGGATATCAGCGGCTGAGCGCGCTCGGCACGGTCATCGTCGTCGACGCGGCCCCACCTCCGCCGCCGCGGATGGCGGCGATGGGGTGCGCCTCGACGCTGGCGCTGGAAATAAGCGACGGGGCGCAGCGGCTAGTCGTCAATTGCGGCGGCCCGGGCCCGGTGTCGAGCGAGCTGTCCCACGAGCTGGTGCAGGCGCTGCGAACCACCGCGGCGCATTCGACGTTAGTTCTCGACGACACCAATTCGACCGCTATCCTGCCGGATGGCAGCCTCGGCAAAGGGGTCGCCGACGTAATCATCGACCGCAGTGAGGATAATGACTGTTCGCGGATCGAAGCAAGCCACGACGGGTATGCGCGTGGCTTTGGCCTGATCCATCAGCGGCGCATCAGCCTGGGCAACGACGGCAAGGAAGTGCGCGGGGAAGATCGGCTTACCGCCAAGGGCCGGCGCAAGATCCGCGAGGCCGCGCCTTACGCGGTCCGATTCCATCTTGCGCCCGGCATCGAGGCGACCGTGACCGCCGACGGGATGGGTGCGATCCTACGATCGCCGGGCGCGCCGCCGTGGAATTTTCGCTGCCGCGGGGCGATGTTACTGGTCGAGGAAAGCCTGGTCGTTGACGGCCACGGCCGGCCGGTACCATCGCTGCAGCTGGCGGTGGTGGGCGAAATCTCGGGCATCGGCGGCGAAATTGCCTGGCAATTCCGCCGCTCCAGCTGATCATTCTTCAAGAAGGATTTCTCATGACCGCGATCGTGCCCATCCGCAGGGCCTTGCTCTCGCTCTCCGACAAGGACGGGCTCGACGGGCTGGCGGCGGGCCTCGCCGGAGCCGGGGTCGAGCTGGTCTCGACGGGGGGCACTGCGGCGAAGCTGCGGGAGCTTGGCCATAAGGTGCGCGACATTTCCGACCTGACCGGCTTTCCCGAAATGATGGATGGGCGCGTCAAGACCCTCCATCCCAAGGTCCATGGCGGGTTGCTGGCGGTGCGCGACAATGCCGACCATGTCGCGGCGATGGAGGCGCATGGCATCGGCGCGATCGACCTCGTCGTGGTCAACCTCTACCCGTTCGAAGCGACGGTAGCGAAAGGCGCCGACCGCACCACGATCATCGAAAATATCGACATCGGCGGCCCGTCGATGGTCCGCTCGGCGGCCAAGAATCATGCGTTCGTCGCGATCATCACCGACCCGGCCGACTATGCACCGTTGCTCGATCAGGTCGAGCGGCAGGGCGGGACCGATCTCGATTTCCGCAAGAAGCTCGCCGCCAAAGCCTATGCGCTGACCGGCGCCTATGATTCGAGGATCGCTAGCTGGTTCGCCTTCGCCGACCAGGGCGAAGCCTACCCCGCCAGCCGCTTTATCGTTGGGCGGTCGCCGACCATGCTCCGCTATGGCGAAAATCCGCATCAGAAGGCGGCGCTCTATTTGCCCGCTGGTCCGTCGACGCCCGGCCTCGCGCAGGCGCGGCAGGTGCAGGGCAAGGCGCTCAGCTACAATAACCTCAATGACGCCAATGCGGCATTGGAACTGGTCGCCGAATTCCGAGACGGCCCACCGACAGTGGTGATCGTCAAGCATGCCAACCCGTGCGGCGTAGCAAGCGGCGAGACGTTGCTCGCCGCGTGGCGGGAAGCCTTGGCATGCGACAGCGTATCGGCGTTCGGCGGGATCGTCGCGGTCAACCGCCCGCTCGACGCCGCCACCGCCGAGGTGATCGGCACCATCTTCACCGAAGTCGTGGTCGCTCCCGATGCCAGCGCCGAGGCGCAGGCGATTTTCGCGAAAAAGAAAAATCTGCGACTGCTGCTGACCGGGGCGTTGCCCGATCCGGCGCGCGGCGGGCAGAGCGTCGCGGTGATCGCCGGCGGCTTGCTGATTCAGGACCGCGACAACGGGACGCTGACCTCCGACATGTTGAAGGTCGTGACGAAACGCGCGCCGACCGAGCGCGAGCTTGCCGACTGCCTGTTCGCCTGGACCGTCGCCAAGCACGTCAAGTCGAACGCGATCGTCTATGCGAAAGACGGCGCCACCGCGGGCATCGGCGCTGGGCAGATGAATCGCCTCGATTCAGCGCGGATCGCCGCCCTCAAGGCGCGCGAGGCGGCTGAGACGATGGGCTGGCCAGAGCCGCGCACGGTTGGTTCGGCTGTCGCGTCGGACGCCTTCTTCCCGTTCGCGGACGGGCTACTGGCCGCGATCGAAGCGGGCGCGACGGCGGTGATCCAGCCCGGTGGGTCGATCCGCGATGATGAAGTCATCGCCGCCGCCGACCACGCGGGTGTGGCGATGCTGTTCACCGGCATGCGCCACTTCCGCCACTAGGTAAGCGGAGCCTCTTCCCAGGGGACGAGGCGAGCCTCACCTGGGAGCGTCGCCCCCTGTCGAGGGATCGGGCAGCTCAAGCTGCTCGATGTCGGCCTTGCGCATCTTGAACAGCTCGCGGTCCTCGGAGCCAAAGCCCTTGATCCACAGCATCGCGCCGAACGCGCCGAGGATCGCCGGAATGCCGAAAATCAGCTCGGCCCATTCGGGCAGCAGAATGACCAGCTGGCCGACGACCATCGCGGCGGCGGCGGCCCAGATCAGCGGCCAGCGCCAGCCCGACACCCGCGCACCGAGTATCTCGCGCAGCAGCCGGGACTTGACGATCGCCGCGAATCCCAACGCGATCATCAGCGCGATCGCCGGCCCGGTCGCCTGCCACATCGGTGGCCAGCCAAGCTTACGCATGGCCAGGATGAGCACGACGGCCAGTCCAGCTTCGAGCACGATCATCATCAGGCTGATCACCATGTTGCGGTGGCGCGCGGTGTAGATCAAAGCCGCTTCGCTGACCGCGGCGGTTGCCGCGACGACCTCGGCGGCAAGCAGGAAGCCCAGGGCCGCGGTGCCGGCGACGAAGCTCGCCCCGACCAAGCCCATCACGCCTTCGCCTGGAATTCCGAGCGCCAGCGCCACTCCGCCCTGTGCCGCGATCACCCAGAAGCCGACCTGACGGACTTGTTTGGCCACCGCGGCCTTGTCGCCCGCTTCGAGGTTGCGGCTGATCACCGGGCCGAGAATCGGGTCGAAACTCGTTTTCAATTTCGACGGCAGCGATGCGACTTGCTGCGCTACATAATAAATGCCGACGATAGCCGGAGCGAAGAATAGGCCGAGTACGGCAATGTCGATCCGCCTTGACCCCCATTCGACCGCATCGGCCGCGGCGACCGGCAGGTTGCGCCGCGCCATCCGCCATAGCGGACCCGGTTCGGGGCTCCAGCCATGCGGTAGGCCATAGCTTTTGAGGAATGGGATCATCGAGGCGAAGAAGGCGCCAACCATTGACAAGGCGTAGGCGATGATGAGGCCGTCGCGGGGCGAAATAAACCACCAGCCGAAGGCGGCGATGCTGATTGTCCACGGCTCGACCACCGCGCGGGCGCGCACAGTAGCGCCGACGTCATGGCGATAAGCGAGCGCGGCGAGGCTAATGTCCGACCAAGCGAGCGCGAAAACGGTCACCGGCAGCATCCATTCGAGGCCGGTGATCTCCGAATTGGGAAACATCGCCTGGGGGAAGAGGGCGAGGATTGCCATCGCCACCGCCGAGCCGATCCCGGCAACGAGCAGCGCGTCCCACACCACGCACGCATGCGGCTTGTCGGTCCGCGCGAGCTGCTGGGCAAGGCCGCGCTTGAGGCCGAGCGTCGCCAGTTGCGACGCGAATTCGAGGATCAGCACCGCATAGGCAAAGCGGCCCAGCTGCTCGGCGCCGTACATCCGCCCGGCGATGAACAGGAACGGCAGCCGCGCCAGCAGCCGCAAGACGAAGCCCATGAAATTGATCCGCCCACCGCGTGCTAGCGCGGCCAGATCGGCGGAGGGGGCGGGTTTGACCGGGTCGGCGGTGCTCAATGCGCCGCGCCCCAATGCTCGCCCCAACCGACCTCGACATCGAGCGGCACGTCGAGGATCAGCGCCGGCTCGGCGGCATTGGCCATCACCGCGCGCACCACCCGCGCGGCGTCCTCTTCCTGACCAAGCGGCACTTCGAACACCAGCTCGTCATGGACCTGGAGGAGCATTTTGACGTCGGGCAACTTCGCCTCGTCCAGCGCGGCATCCATGCGGTTCATTGCCCGCTTGATCAAATCGGCGCTGGTCCCCTGGATCGGCGCGTTGATCGCGGCGCGCTCGGCGCCCTGGCGAATATGCTGCTGCGACGCGCGGATGTTGGGAAAGTGGGTCGTGCGACCGAACAGGGTGCGGGTGAAGCCATGCTCGCGGACGAACGCCAACGTGTCAGTGATATAAGCGTGGATGCCCGGGAAGCGCTCGAAATAACGGTCGATGATCGCTTTGCCTTCTTCGCGCGGCACGCCGAGGCGGCCGGCAAGCCCCCAGCTCGAAATGCCGTAGAGGATGGCGAAATTGACCGTCTTGGCCTTGCCGCGAGTGTCGCGGTCAACCACTCCGAACAGCTCCTCGGCGGTCATGTTGTGGATGTCCTCGCCCTTGGCGAAGGCTTCTTTCAGCTGGGGGACGTCGGCCATGTGCGCGGCGAGCCGGAGTTCGATCTGGCTATAATCGGCGCTCATTAGCACATGGCCCGGTTCGGCGACGAAGGCGTCGCGGATTTGGCGGCCGATTTCGGTCCGAATGGGGATATTCTGGAGGTTGGGTTCGGTCGACGCGAGCCGTCCGGTCTGGGCGCCCGACAGGCTGTAGCTGGTGTGAACCCGGCCGGTGTCGGGGTTGATCTGCGCCTGCAGCGCGTCGGTGTAGGTCGATTTAAGCTTCGACAGCTGTCGCCAGTCGAGCACGCGCCGCGCGACCTCGACGCCTTCGCCGGCGAGCCGTTCGAGCTCATTGACGTCGGTCGAATATTGACCGCTCTTGCCCTTGCGCCCGCCTTTCAGGCCCAGCCGGTCGAACAGTACCGCGCCCAACTGCTGCGGTGATCCAATGGTGAAAGGGCCCTGTGCCGCTTCGTAGACCTGTTCTTCCAGCTTGGCGATTTCGACCGCAAAGGTGCCGCTTAGCTTGGCCAGATAGGCGCGGTCGACCTTGATCCCACGCCGCTCCATCCGTCCGACCGTCGCGACCAAAGGGCGGTCGACCATTTCATAAACGCGTGTCGATCCCTCGCTGGTCAGGCGGGGCCTCAGCCGCTGCCATAGACGCAGGCAAATGTCGGCATCCTCGGCGGCATATTCGGTCGCGGCATCGAGCGGCGCCTTGTCGAAGCTGATCTGCTTGGCGCCCACGCCGCAGATCGATTTATAGGCGATGCAGACATGGTCGAAATGGGTCTTGGCCAGTTCGTCCAAGCCGTGGCCCGACCGGCCGGCGTCGAGGTCGAAGCTCATCACCAACGTGTCGTCAAACGGCGCGACCTCGATCCCCGCCTTGGCCAACATCACCCAGTCATATTTGAGGTTGTGCGCGATTTTGAGCACCGCCGGGTCTTCCAGCATCGGTTTCAACTTAGCCAGCACGAGGTCGCGCGGCAGCTGGTTCGGCGAGTCGGACAACAGGTCGCCGCCGCCATGGCCGACCGGAATATAGCAGGCCTTGTTCGGCGCAGTGGCCAGGCTGATGCCGACCAGGTTGGCGACGACGCAATCGATGCAGTCGGTCTCGGTATCGAATGCGACATACCCCTGATGCCGCGCTTCGGCGATCCAGCGGTCGAGCGCCGCCTCGGTCAGCACCGTCTCATATTGGGTCCGGTCGACGACGATCTTCTCGCGCTCGACGGGGGCGGCGGGCGGTCCGACTGGCGTCAAGGCGGCAACATGGCCGGCCGACGCCGAAGCCGGCCCACTGACGCGATTGAGCAGTGATTTGAATCCCATGTCCTCAAGGAACGCCTTGAGCGGCTCAGGCGGAATCCCCTTGAGGGCGAGGTCTTCCAGCGGCTCGGGCAGGGCCGCGTCGCACACCAGCCGCACCAGTTCGCGCGACAGACGGGCGTTGTCGGCATGGTCGATCAGCGACTGTTTGAGCTTGGGCTTCTTGATCGCTTCGGTGCTGGCCAGCACGGTCTCCAGGTCGCCATATTCGACGATCAGCTGACTAGCGGTCTTGGGGCCGATCCCGGGGATGCCGGGGACGTTGTCGACGCTGTCGCCCATCAGCGCGAGTACGTCGCCCAGCTTTGCGGGCGGCACGCCGAATTTGGCGATCACATAATCGGTGTCGATCCGGCGGTCGTTCATCGTGTCCAGCATATCGATTCCGGGCTCGATCAGCTGCATCAGATCCTTGTCTGAACTGACGATGGTCGTCGACCATCCCGCCTCGAGCGCGGCCTTGGCGTAGCAGGCGATGATGTCGTCGGCCTCCAGCCCTTCGGTTTCGATGCAAGGAATCGAAAAGGCGCGGGTCGCCGTGCGGATTAGCGGAAATTGCGGGATCAGATCTTCGGGCGGCGGCGGGCGATTGGCCTTGTACTGGTCGTACATGGTGTTGCGGAACGTGGTCGAACTGGCGTCGAGGATCACCGCCATGTGGGTCGGCCCGTCGGCCTTGTTGAGACCGTCGGCCAGCTTCCACAGCATCGCGGTATAGCCATAGACCGCACCCGCCGGGACGCCGTGCCGGTTGGTGAGCGGCGGCAGTCGGTGGTAGGCGCGGAAAATATAGCTCGATCCGTCGACGAGATAGAGGTGGTTGTGCTGCTCGGCCATGTGGGCACTTGCTCTAGCAGGGTGCGCGCATGTTGCCAGCCTTTGGGCCAGCCTGCGAGAAGGAGATGACCATGATCGAAAAATTCCAGCGCCACCGCCAGCCCTGGACGCAGGACGAAATCCAGAAACTCCACCTGCTCGCGGGCAAGGGGATGAGCCTCAAGGCGATCTCGAAAGCGATGACGAGAAGCGAGGAATCGATCCAGGCGCGGGCTAAGGCAGACGGGCTGAAAGTAAGCAAGTTGCGGTAGACGCTGATCCCGTCCTCGACCCAAGGCGGGGCCGCGCCAGCCGATCGGCGACGACGAAACCAAGGTTGCCGTCCCGGCTACCTTCGACACACCTCGCCGTTGTCGCCCGACGAAAGGCGGGTGAAGGGATACGAGGTAGACGTGCTTATTATGACCGCGGTTGACCCGCATCGCCTGAGCTGGAAGCGGACCTTCCGCGCCCGAAAATCGAGCGACACCCGGCGAAACGTCTCCAGCAAATCTGTTCCGAGCAGCAAGGCAGGCTCCTTGGAAAGGCCGAACAACGCAAATGGTGGCACGTCCGCAAAAGCTATGGGCACATCGCGTAGGGTCACCGAACCCAGTCGAAGCTCGTCAACGCGCGCCAATTGCAAATTCATGGTCGCTCCCGTGACGCCGATCACGGCGACCGTCACGAACTTGTTCCGATTCCCACGAATAAGCCGGTCACGTAGAGCGAGATTGCCAATCGTAATTTCCGATCCGGTATCGACGACCGCCTCGATCGGCAAGCCGGCGGCGCTGACCTGGGTCAGGATCAGTTGGCCGCGCCTGCGCCGCGCCGTCACCACAATCTCGCCGTGGACCAGTTTCGCGGGCTGTCGCGCGTCTTCGGCCCTGATCACGCGCTTCTCGAAATCCATCATTAGGCGCTGCTCGACGAGCGCGTCGATTCCTATCAAGCCCTCCCCGCCCAAATCCTGTTCCCGCAATGCAGGAAGCTCCAGGTCCCTAACCGTGCTTTGTCCGAGCGACAGTTCGTCGACCAGGACGCGATCCACCTGGGCGCTGCCGGTCGTGGCGTGCAAGATTGCCGGGGTGCCAACCGGCAGCTGCAACTCGCGCGCGATGCGCAGACCGACGACTGAACTGTCGGCGCCGCTGTCGACGAGAAATCGATAGGGGCCGCGGCCATTCACGCGCACCTCGACCGTCATTCGCGAGCTAACCTTGCGGGCGTTTATTTCTTCGCCGCCAATCGCGAGCGTATTGTCGATCACGGCGGGCGGAAGCGTGGGCATGGTGGTGGTCGGAGCCGGGATTGGTTTTCGTATTTTGGAGGCGGGCACGGCCCCCACGCCATCGCTGGCCATTGCCGATAATGTCAGCCCTAATGCCAAGGCCAGGCCGCAGCGGGGTATAAGCAATCGCTTCCTCCCATCAATTGAACTGATCCTAGCTACCCCCCGGCAGACTTTCCACGCAAAGTAGACCGATGGCCCGTGCTTTCGACGTACGGATGTGCATTGCACGAGAGCTTTCTCGAGGTTTCAGTCTCGGTTCCATGCGCGAATGCGACCTCTGAGACTTTTGGTGCGCTCTCGGACAGTCGCGACCACGCTCGCGACCGGATATTGTGAACATTCGCCGCCGAATTTAGGCGCTCCGGGGCCGCATCGCCTTGGCCATGAAGGCAATGATGATCGCGATAAGTGAGGGCAGTAGCCAATCGAGCCATGGGTCGAGATTTTGCCACACGCGCTGGTCGAGTCCGCCCCACCATGGCATGTTGGCGCGGAGGCCATGTCCATAATATTCGATCCAGCGATATTCGGCCTGGGTGATCTCGCGGGATATCGACCAGGCGCAGGCCGCGGCCGCACCGGCGGTCCAGCTGCGTGTCGGAAGGGCGATCGCAAGCTGGATCAGCACGGCGAGAGTGATGTGTTCGATCATGCCCGAGGCCCCGATCGTGGGAGGCTCACGGCACCAGCACCGTGTCGACCGCGTCAGCCGCCATTTCCGGATAATCGAGCGTGTAGTGCAGCCCGCGGCTCTCATGCCGTGACAGCGCCGACCGGATAATCAGGTCCGCGACTTCGACCAGGTTGCGGAGTTCGATCAGGTCGGGCGTGACTCGGAAGTGCTTGTAATAATCGGCGACTTCCTGACGCAGCAGGTCGATGCGGTGCTTGGCGCGTTCCAGGCGTTTCGTTGTCCGCACGATGCCGACGAAATTCCACATGAAACGGCGGATTTCGCCCCAGCATTGCTGGACCACGACTTCCTCGTCGCTGTCCGTGACGCGGCTTTCATCCCAGGCGCGGACCGGCGGCGGTGCGGGCAGTTCGGTCCAATGCGCCATGATATGCCGCGCCGCGCCCTCGCCGAACACCAGGCATTCGAGCAAACTGTTGGAGGCGAGGCGGTTGGCACCGTGGAGGCCTGACTGGGTGACCTCGCCGGCGGCATAAAGCCCGGGGGCGTCGGTGCGACCGTCAATGTCGACCAGCACCCCGCCGCAGGTGTAATGTTGCGCCGGGACAACCGGAATCGGCTCCTTGGTGATGTCGACGCCCAGACCGATCAGCTTTTCGTAAATGTTGGGGTAGTGCGCCTTCACGAATTCGGGCTCGCGGTGACTGATGTCAAGGTGGACGAAATCGAGCCCGTCGCGCTTGATCTCGCTGTCGATCGCTCTCGCCACAATGTCGCGCGGGGCAAGCTCGGCGCGGTGGTCATAATCGGGCATGAAACGGTGGCCGGTAACCGGATGCTTCAGGATGCCGCCCTCGCCGCGCACCGCCTCGGTAATCAAGAAATTCTTGACCGTCAGATTGTAGAGGCAGGTCGGGTGGAACTGCATGAATTCCATGTTGGAAATGCGGCACCCCGCGCGCCACGCCATGGCGATCCCGTCGCCGGTCGCACCGCGTGGCGCGGTCGAATAGAGATAGGCTCGGCCCGCGCCGCCGGTGGCGAGGATGGTGGCACGGGCGCGGATTGTCTCGACCCTGCGAGTTGCGCGGTTGTAGGCGTAGAGACCGTGGACTGCACCGCTGGTGGAAAATTCCTCGGCATGCCGCCCCGTTACCAGATCGATCGCCACCATATCGGAGACCAGCGCGATGTTGTTGTGGGCCATGGCGGCCTTTTCCAGCGCCTGCTGGATCGCCCTGCCGGTGGCGTCGGCGACATGGACGATGCGGCGGTGGCTGTGCCCGCCTTCTCGCGTCAAATGCCAGCCGTCTCCGTCGTCGTCGAGGTTGAACGGCACGCCGAGCTCGGCCAGCCGGGCGATCGCGGCGGGGGCGCCGCCGACGACATGCTCGACGATCGCGCGATTGTTGAGTCCCGCGCCGGCGATCATCGTATCGCTGATGTGGGCGTCGAAACTGTCGCCTTCCTCCAGCACGGCCGCGATCCCGCCCTGCGCCCAGCCGGTCGCGCCCTCGCTGAGCTTGCCCTTGGCGATTACTCCTATTCTGTAGGAGGGAGCGAGCGTCAGCGCCGCGGTCAGCCCGGCGGCGCCCGAGCCGATGACGAGGACGTCGAAGTTGCTCAAGCGGCAACATTCCTGGTCAGCGCCAGGAATACGTCCTCGAGATCGGGGTCCCTCGTGGAAACGTCGATGATGCCAAGCCCATCGGCTTGCAGTGCGGCGAGCACCTGGCCGGCGTTGACGCGATCTTTGCGGTACGTAATCTCGAGCGTGCGTGGGCCGGTCTTCTCGATCCGGTCGAAACAAGAAGCGGTCGGCGCGGCGACGAGGTCGCGATCGACTTCGACCACCACCGCCTTGTCCTGCGCCTTGCTAATCAGTTCGCGCGTCGGCTCATTGGCGATCAGCTTGCCGTGATTGATAATTGCGATGCGATCGCACAATTGCTCGGCTTCCTCGAGATAATGGGTTGTCAGCACCACCGTCACCCCCTGCCGGTTCAATTGCCTGACATAGTCCCACAGTTGCTGGCGAAGCTCTATGTCGACGCCAGCGGTGGGTTCGTCGAGCACCAGAATGGGCGGCGAATGAACCATCGCCTTGGCGACCAGCAGGCGGCGTTTCATCCCGCCCGACAGGGTGCGGGCATAGGCATCGGCTTTGTCGGTCAGCCGCACTGCGGCGAGCAATGCGTCGGTAATGCGCTCGGCCTTCGGAACGCCGTAGAGGCCGGCCTGGATTTCGAGCGCTTCGCGAGGGGTGAAAAAAGGGTCGAATACCAGTTCCTGGGGGACCACGCCGATCGACCGCTTGGCGTTGCGCGGTTGCCGGTCGATGTCGAACCCCCACACCTCGGCCGAACCGGCAGACTTGACCACCATCCCGGCGAGGATGTTGATCAGCGTCGACTTGCCCGCGCCATTGGGGCCGAGCAGCCCGAAGATCTGACCGCGCGGAACGTCGAACGACACCGTGTCGAGTGCCGGTCGGGGACGAGCGTCCTTCGACGCATAGGTCTTGGACAGCGCATCGATGCGGATCGCGGCGTCGGTCGGGCTGGACATGCGATTCGCATAGCGGCGCGCGAGGCGGGACGAAAGGCGCGATGGTAAACTGCTTATTTACCTTACCCGTCATCCTCATTTTATCGTTAACCTCGTTAAGACGAGGCATGGTCCGCCTGCTCCGATCTCCCGCGCTGCTCGTCGCGGCTGCGCTATCGCTTTCCACGGCGGCGCCGGCCGCGCGCGTCGTCGCGTCACCCAAGGTCAAGGGCAAGGTCGACCTCCTGCGCCCGCTCACCCTGCAGCGGTTGACCGATATGGATTTCGGGATCCTCGGCGTGACCACCGGCGGCAGCGCGACGATCAACCCGATCACCGGCGCGCTGAGCGTTACCGGCGGCTTGCTTCGCCTCGGCGGCGCGGTGTCGCCAGCGCGCTATGCGGGGGCGGCATCGAAGCAGACGGTGGTGCTCATTCGGGTTCCCAGCCAGCCCGTGTTGATTACCCGCGCCGGCGGCACCCAGACGCTCAGCGTCAGCGCCTTCACTCTCGACGGCCAGGACAAGAGGGCGCTCGCGCAGCAGCAGAGCTTCACCTTCGCGGTCGGCGCGACGATCACCGTTCCGGCGGGCACGGTCGAGGGCCTATATACTGGTGAGATCGACATCACCGTCCAATATCCCTGACGCTCGATGCTTCCCGAACAGGGTAAAATTACCATCAACCCCGCTCCTTGAAAGCCTGTTCAGGCGCCATCCCCGCACTTTCAACGTGTAGGGAACCAGAACATGCGCTTTAACATTTGCCTCGCGGCGCTCGCCGCTACTGTCGCCTTCGCTTCACCCGCTTATGCCCAGGTCGTCGCCACGGATACCGCCACAGCCGAAGCTCGCGGGCTCGTCCTTCAGCCGCTGACCCTAACCAAGGTCGACGACCTCGATTTCGGTACTATCCTGGCCAGCACGGTGGCAGGGACCGTCACCATCGATGAAGACTCCGGCAATCGCAGCTCGACCGGCGGAATCACTGAAGTAGCGTCGAATCCCGGTCAGCGCGCCTTGTTCGTCGGTGCCGGCACCGCCGGACAGCTCGTCGATCTTACCTTGGCGCCTCCCACCGGAAACGTCCTGGTCAGCACCAGCAATTCGGCGGACACCATCCTGGTCAGCAGCATGCTTCTCGATAATGGCAATGCCACGACCCGGACCATTGCCCTGGATGGGACTTTTCAAGTTGGCGTCGGGGGCACGTTCAACATCGCCGCGAGTCAGGCCAATGGGCTCTACAAGGCCGACTTCGATCTGACCGCCGATTATCAGTAAGCCTTCGCTTCGATAAGACCCCACTCTTATTGAAGCGGCAGGGGGGGGCTGCTAGGTCTTGGGCATGCAGCCGCCCCCTGAACTCATTATCACCCATCATCACCGCGTCGCCTGCGACGGATCGGGCCAGGTGCCTGCTTCGCTCGGCCATCCGCGGGTCTGGTATCAGATCGACGACGAGGTCGGGTTCGTCGACTGCGGCTATTGCGACCGCCGCTTCGTGCTGGAAGGCAGTCCGGCGGACTCGCCCGAACCGCCGGCCGCCTCGTGAGCGGCAACCCGCGCGACCTCCTCTACCGTTCCGGGCTCGACCCCGACGACGCGCAGAAGCTCGCCGCGCGGCATCTGGCGGCGCATGACGACGGCGAGCTTTATTTGCAGTATCGCGTGTCCGAGGCGTTCGGGTTCGACGACGGCCGGCTGAAGACCGCCGATTATCATGTCGAATCGGGCTTCGGGCTGCGCGGGGTGACGGGTGAAACCACCGCCTTTGCCCATGCCAATGAGATTAGCGCGGCGGCCATCGATCGCGCCGCCCAGACGCTGAAGCTGCTCGACCCGTCGCGCGCGACTGCCTCGCTCCCGCCGCCGCGCACCAACCGCGCGATGTATGACGCGGCCGATCCGCTGTCGGCCATCCCGTTCGCCAGAAAGGTCGAGCTGTGCCAGGCTATCGACGCGGCGGCGCGCGCGCGCGATCCGCGGGTCGCACAGGTCAGCGTGTCGATTTCGGGCAGCTGGTCGGTGGTCGAAATCGTCCGGGCCGATGGTTTTGTCGCGACCGATATCCGCCCACTGGTGCGGCTCAACGTGTCGATCGTCGCCAAGTCTGGCGATCGCCGAGAGACTGGCAGCCATGGGCTCGGCGGGCGTCATCTCTATGACCGGCTGTTCGAACCTGCGATCTGGAACCGGGCAATCGACGTGGCGCTGGCTCAGGCGCTGGTGAATCTGGAAAGCGTCGCCGCGCCGGCGGGCGAAATGCCGGTCGTGCTCGGCTCGGGCTGGTGCGGCGTGCTGCTCCACGAAGCCGTTGGCCATGGTCTCGAAGGCGACTTCAATCGAAAAGGTACCTCGGCCTTTTCCGGGCGGATCGGCGAACGCGTCGCCGCGCCCGGCGTGACAGTGATCGACGAAGGCGCGATCGAGGACCGCCGCGGTTCGCTCAGCATCGATGACGAAGGCACGCCGACCGGGCGCACCGTGCTGATCGAGGACGGCATCTTGCGCGGCTATCTGCAGGACCGGCTCAATGCGCGGCTGATGAGGATGGAGCCAACCGGCAATGGGCGCCGCGAAAGCTTTGCCCATGCGCCGATGCCGCGTATGACCAACACCTTTATGGTGGGCGGCAGCGACGACCCGGCCGAACTCATCACCCGGGTGCCCAACGGGATCTACGCCAAGAGCTTTGGCGGCGGTCAGGTCGACATCACGTCGGGGAAATTCGTCTTCTCCTGTACCGAAGCTTACAAGATCGAGGGCGGCAAATTGGGTGCGCCGATCAAGGGCGCGACGTTGATAGGGGACGGGCCGAGCGTGCTGACCCGGGTCAAGGGCATCGGCAACGACATGGCGCTCGACGAAGGGGTCGGCATCTGCGGCAAGGCCGGTCAGTCTATCCCGGCCGGCGTGGGCCAGCCGACCCTGTTGATCGACGGGCTGACGGTCGGCGGGACGGCTTGAGCCTGGTCGAACTGGCCCGTTACGGCACGCGGGTCGAGGCCGACCTCGCCCGGCTGGCGCTCGACTCCGAAGGGATTGAGGCGGTCATTCTCGACGCCGAGGCCAACAGTTTCTTCGGCGGCGGCGGGCTGATCTCGGTCAGGCTGATGGTCCTTGACGATGACGTCGCGGATGCCCGGACGATCCTCAACGGCTAGAGCGATTAATCGCGCAACAAATGCGCCACCGGGTCGAGCGTGAAGCCGGCGCCTTCGACGCAGCGCGCCAGCTCCTCGCGCGGCATGCCGTCCTCGCTTTTCGCCACGGCCCAGGCCAGGGTCGAGCGGTTGCCCGAGCGGCAGAAAGCGAACAGCTTGCCGTCGCCCGCGCTATGCATCGCATCGCGCATCGCCTCAATGTCCGACGGCCCCATGCCGCGCGCGATCGGGACGTGGCGGTAATCGACCCCCGCTACCTTCGCGGCAGCCTCGATTGACGCGCTGGTCGGCTGGCCCTCATCCTCGCCGTCGGGGCGGTTGTTGACGATAAGCGTGACCCCGTCCGCCTTTAGCTGGGCGACGTCCTCGGGTGCGATCTGACCATTGACCAGGGTTTTGTCGTCAAGCTGCCGGTGCATCGACCATCTCCATCGCGTCACTGAGGGCGGCGAGCAGCGACTCGCCATGACGCTCGAGCTTGGTATCGCCGATCCCGTCGATTGCGGAAAGCGCGGAAAGCGAGGAAGGTTTGGCCGCCGCCACGTCGCGCAGCACCTTGTCGTGAAAAATGACGTAGGGCGGTACGCTCTGGTCCTTGGCGCGGTCCCGCCGCCAAGCACGCAGCGCCTCGAACAAGGGGTCGTGCGGATGGTCGTCCCCGCGCCGCCTACGCCGGACGTGTTTGGGCGGGACGGCGATGACAAGGCTCTCACCGCCTTTGAGGATCGCTCTGGCGGCGGGGCCGAAACTCAAACCCCCATAATCGTCGGCTCGCAACGCATCGCGCGCCTGCAGCGAGCGCGCGACCGGGCGGATCAGCGCCTGTTCGTCGGCGCTCATGATTCCAAACACCGACAATTTATGGTGGCCGA